>JAFQWT010000099.1 GCA_017407375.1 Clostridia bacterium | reverse complement strand
TGAGCTACACCAGCAAACCACCGGCAACGTAGAGATTATAGCACAAGGCACCGCGGTTGTCAAGGGCTTTTTTTATTTTTGCACAAGTTTTTTGGAGAGTGGACTTTTTTGCCGCGATATGCTATAATAAAAGGGAAAAACGGCAGAGATAGGGAGATGTGCTTATGGACTGTTATGTGTTTGGAGCAGGGGAGAGGTCCCTGCCTCCTGCCCCCCCGCCAAGGGAGGCGGTGCTGGTCATCGCCGCGGACGGTGGCTACACGGCGGCCGCCGAGGTCTTTGGCGCGCCCGACCTTGCCGTGGGTGATTTTGATTCGCTGGGCTACGTGCCCAAGGACGTCACGGTGGTCTGCCACCCGCCCGAAAAGGACGAGACCGACCTCTTTCTCGCCGTGCGGGAGGGGCTTGGCCGCGGAGCCACCCGCTTTTTCCTGATGGGCGCCCTCGGTGCGCGCCTTGACCACACGGTTGCCAACCTCCAGCTCCTTGCCTACCTTGCCGAGCACGGAGTCGAGGGCTACCTCATCGGCGCGGACGGCGTGGCCGTTACGGCGCTGGCGGGGCCTGCCTCCCTTGCCCTTTCCGCGGGGACCGAGGGCACCGTCTCGGTGCTGGCCCACGGCGGCAGTGCCGAGGGGGTGACACTTAGCGGCTTCCGCTATCCCCTGAAGGAGGGGACCCTGACGGCGGACTTCCCCCTCGGCGTCAGCAATGAGGTGGCGGGAGCCGCCACCGTCACGGTCGCACGCGGAACGCTCCTCGTGTTTTTTCCTATTCCCGAGGGAAAGAGCGACTGGTGTCCCGCCGTATCCCACTGTTAAGAAAACAAAACTTTACAAAAAAGGATGACCTATGAAGATTCGCGGTGCCATATTTGATATGGACGGCACGCTCCTTGATTCTATGCACATCTGGGAGCGGCTTCCCGTAGAGTATTTGAGGGAGCGCGGCATTTCGCCCCCCGAGGACCTCCTGGGCATTTTGGCTCACATGACCCTTACCGAGGCCGCCGAGTATCTGCGGACGGGGTGGGGGCTCTGCGAGGACAGCGCGACCGTCCTTCGGGATATGCTGACCCTCTCCGAGCGGATGTATGAGACCGTTGAGCCAAAGCCCGGTGTTCCCGAGGCGCTTTTGCTCCTTTCCCGCCACGGTGTCCGCATGGCGGTGGCCACCCTTACCGACCGCCCCGCCGCCGAGCGCGTCCTTTGCCGCCTCGGTCTCCTCCCGTACTTTGGGGCGATCTTCACCTGCGCCGAGGTCGGCGCCCCCAAGACCTCCCCCCGCGTGTATGAGGCGGCGCTCTCCTACCTTGGCACGCCGCGGGAGGCGACCCCCGTCTTTGAGGATGCCTATTACGCCATAAGGACCGCTCACGCCGCTCATTTTCCCGTCGCCGCGGTGTACGATGCCTCCTCGCATTGCCACCACGCGCGCGCCACGGCCCTTGCCGACATCGTCATTGACGACTGGCAAACGCTCGACCTCTCGCTCTATCTATGAAAAAAGCACCCTGTGCCTTGGCGTGATGTTCTTAGCGGAGAATTTGTACAACACCGCTAAGTGCGAGCATCGCATTTGACTGGTCAAATGCTCTATGGGCTAAGCCCAAACCCTTATACAACAGAAAGAGAGCAAGAGTACAAGGAAAAAATCCTTATATTCTTGCTCTGTTTGTTTTCTGTGAATGAATTGATGCTAACGCATCATGAATTGGCTTCGCCATGAATTCTCGCTTCGCTCCATGAATTGAATTGCAACCAATGTGCCGTTAGGCACAATTCATGCCGCAGGCAATTCACGAAATCACGGCTTTCAATTCACGCAACTGCAAGGTTGCAATTCATTGCGTGTTCTCCGTTAAGGATAACACGCATTGGCAACAGGGTGCTTTTTCACTTTTCTTCCTTTGGCACGATCTCGCCAAAGGTGCGGTACCCGCCCGAGCGGAGGACCGCCAGAAGCTCCTTTTCGTTGGTGATCGGCTCGTTTGTCATAATACCTGCCGAGGGGGCGTTCGTCGTGTGGTGATAGTCGGTGCCCGCAATGCCGGGAAGCCCGTGGTGGCGGGCGTACGCGTAGGCCAGCTCGTTCCGCGAATCGTGACCGTTGTGCGCGTTGAAGACCTCAACGCCGTCAAAGCTGCGGGGGTTGATGACCGTCATGCGGTCACGGAACGGGTGCGCGATAAACATCAGTCCGCCCGCCCCATGCACGCGGTCAAGGGCCTCACGGCGGGTGAGCGTGACAAGGTCGGGGTTTTGAAGCAGAAATTCGTGCCCAAGCCCGTGCACGAGATACTCGTTGCGGTTTTCCTGGAGGCGCAGCTCAAAGCCCGACAGGACGTGAAGTCGTCCCGCCGCCAGACGGCAGACCTCACGGTAGCCGTCAAAAAACCGCTCAGCGGCCGCCTCGGGAGAACCGGCGTCACGCACAAAGCTTGGGGTATAATGGTCGGTCACCACCACCGTCGTGTAGCCGGCGGCAAGATAGCGCTCCACCGTGATCGCCGTCGGGCAATCGCAGCAGGGGCTGACCTCCTTGGTGTGCAGATGAAGCTCGGTCTTATACATGGTCGTTGTATCCTTTCTTTGCTTTTCACAGTATAGCACGTGCCTCGCCAAAAAGCAAGGGGGCTGCCGATAAAGCGCATTATTTTCCTATTTATAAAAATGGGGGTGGAAATTTTCGTCACAATATGCTACAATAAAGGCATCAACCATACGGGAGGTCGTTTATGAAGCGCACCGATTACATTTCCTGGGACGAATACTTTATGGGAGTCGCGCTCCTTGCCTCCATGCGGAGCAAGGACCCCAACACGCAGGTCGGGGCCTGCATCGTGGATGAGAACAACCGCATCCTCTCCACGGGCTACAACGGCTTTCCTCAGGGCTGCTCGGACGATGAGTTCCCCTGGGACCGTGAGGGGGCCGACCAAAACTGCACCAAGTACCCCTTTGTTGTCCATGCCGAGCTGAACGCCATCCTCAACGCCAACGGCCGCGACCTTCGGGGCAGCCGCATCTATGTGGCGCTGTTCCCCTGCAATGAATGCGCCAAGGCCATTATCCAAAGCGGCGTAAAAGAAGTGCTGTACATC
>JAFQWT010000098.1 GCA_017407375.1 Clostridia bacterium | reverse complement strand
GATGCCTGCCATGGCCAGCTCCGCGATCTCAGAAAGCGACATTCCCGCGGCAAAGCGGCGCGAAACGTCAAAGAGGGCGGGGGCATTCTCCTCAAGGCGGGAGATGACCGCCTCATCCGCAAAGGGGAGCAGCTGGACGAGCACACCGCCCGCGGCAAGGCAGGTACGATCGCGGTCCACCGTTACACCGAGGGCGCAGAGGGTGGGGACCTGCTCACTCTCGGCAAAATACTGCGTGACGTCCTCGGCGATCTCACCGCTGACAAGGCCCACAGTGCCCACGTGCGGCTCACCCGTACCGTCCTCACGGATGACGGCCAGCGTGCCGCGGCCCACAGCGCCGCCAACGTCGAGCTTGCCGTTTTTCTTGAGGGGAAGGTCGACCAAGGGATTTTCGATGTAGCCCTTGACGTTGCCGTAATAATCCGCCGTGGCCAAAAGCTTACCGACGGGGCCATCCCCGCTGACCGAGAAGGTGATGCGGTCCTCCTTCTCTCCCATAAGCGAGCCGACCATGGAGGCGGCGGTCAGGAGGCGGCCGAGCGCGGCCGAGGCCGTGGGGGTGGTGCGATGATAGCCGATGGCGGCATTGACGATGTCACGTGTGTCGGCCACGAGGATGCGGGCGCTGCCGTCCCGGGACATGCCGCGAAGAATTTTTGCCATAATGCTTCTCCTTATCGAGTGGCGGTGGGCTTTTCGGCCCTGGCCACGAAGTATAGGCGGTCCGCGCCGCCGTCGGTAGTATCGGTATAGGGGGCATCGCCGACCGAAAGCGGCGTGAAGCCCGCATCGCGCAGCTCCTTCAGCATACGCGAGGTGGGGTACATCCGCTCGCGTGTGAAGCCGTCGCCACGGCGGTAGGTGCCGCCCGCGGTGCGGGAAAAGACGGTGACGTAAAAATCGGCGAGGGAGCGCCTTGGGTCATAGTCGTTTTGCCAGATGCAGAAGGCATCCTCGCTCTCGTAGGTATAGGTGTTGTCGGCGTAGATCTCCTCAAATTTCCTGCGGCTGTTGAGGTCAAAGAGAAAAAGGCCGCCGGGGACGAGGTAATTGTGGACGAGCGCCAGCATTTGGCGAAGGTCACGGTAGGTGGTGAGATGGTTGACGGTGTCAAGGCAACACACCACGGCCTCGACCGTGCCGTAAAGCTCAAAGGAGCGCAGGTCCTGGTGGAGCCAGAGGCAGCGATCGGAAAGCCCCGCCGCCTCCGCGGCGGTGTGGGCGGCGGAGAGCATCTCGGCAGAGCCGTCCACCCCGATCATATCGTAGCCGAGGCGGCAAAGCTCCAGCGTCATGCGGCCGCTGCCGCAGCCAAGGTCAAGGACCGAGGCGACCTCACCCGCAAAGTGAAGGTCAAGGGTCGCCCCGATCTCCCGTGCCCATGCGGCGTAATCCAGCTCCTTGTTCCACTCATCGTAATAGGGAGCAAGGAGGCCGTAGATGTCATTCATTGGCGTTCTCCTGTTGTAGAAACGTTTGTGCTATCGGTTTTTCGCGTATTTTCAGTAAAATTCCGTTTTAGTTCTTTGTTTTTTGCCTTTTTTCGTGTTTCCTTTGATACCGTCATACCTTATCCCGTAACATAGGGAAGATCAGCCGAAGCGGGCCAAGACCTCGTCAAGGTTCAGGCGGTCGGCGGCGTAGGCGCGGCGCAGAAGGGGGGCGGGGATATACTCATCGTATTTTTCAAAGCAGGGGGCCTCCCCCTCCCCGACAAGCTCCAGGGGCGTTATGGGCGAATGCCGCAAAAGCTCCGAAAGAGAAGAAAGCAGGCGGTCACCGTCCTCGCGGCGGGCCTTAAAGGTAAGGTAGCAGCACCCCTCCCCGCGGATCTCCGAGAGGCCGAGGGCAGAGGCAAAGTGCGACAGCAGGCGGCGGGTAGCGCGGAAGCCGCGCGTGCCAAGCCAGGGAAAGAGTGCGTAGCTCTGCCCGCCGAGCGAGACGAGGGGAGAGCGCGGCATCCCCGCGGCAATGGCCGTGCGGCGGCAAAGCTCCAGGCGGCGGGCGGCGGCGGGCATCAGGTAGGGGTAGGTCTCCTCCCCAAAGAGGATATCCCGCATTTTTTCAAGGATACGGGTGCATATCTCTCCCGTGCTTCCGGGCCAGGAGATCTCCATCTTTCCCTCCACCCCGTGGACGAAGACGAGGCGGTGGGAGTGGTCGATCTCCTCCACCTCCCAGACCCGCCCGGCAAGCGCAAAGCGGTCACCGACCGGTGGGGGCGTGGTGATGGTGCCGATCTCATCCGAGCCCGCGCGGACGGTAAAGTCCTCGCTGTCGGCAAAGACAGCGTAAAATTTGAAGCTTTGCGTAAGGCGCTCCCCCGTAAGGCCGACGATGCAGGTCCCCTCCTCACAAAGCTCGATATGCCCGCCCTCGACCATGGAGACGAGAAGCTCCCGATAATCCTCGGGAGAGAGGGACGAGAAGGCGGGGAGCGAAAGGAGGCGCTCTGCCAGGGCGCGCGGCGTAAGCTCGCCCGAGGAGGCAAGGATCGAGAGGGTCTGCTGGAAGGCAAGACTCAGGGGCATCGTGCGGACCGTGGGCGGCTCGATAAAGCGCTCCGTGCGGTAAAGCTCCACAATGGCGATGCCGCGCAAAAGCCCCCAGGGAATGAGCTGGGGCAGCGGGGTCGCGGGGAGGGGCTGCTCCTCACGGAAGAGCATCAGCATCTCGGGGGGTGCGCCACGGCGGCCCGAGCGCCCGAGGCGCTGTAAAAAGCCCGAGACCGTGGTGGGGGCATCGATCTGTGCGACACGCTCAAGGCGCCCGACATCGATCCCCAGCTCCATGGTCACCGTGGCGGCGACAACGCTCCGCTCCGCCTCGTCCTTGATGCGGCGCTCGGCATCCTCACGGAGGGAGGCCGAGAGGTTGCCGTGGTGGATGTAGAAGATGTCCTTTTCCCCGCGCCGCTTGGCGATCTGGCGGAGGGTGGCGGTGACGTACTCGGTCTCCTCACGCGAATTGGAAAAGACGAGCGAGCGGCAGGGGGTTACGGCATCGTAGAGGTACTCGTAGCCCGCATCCAGGGCGGCGCGGGGGCGCTCCTCCTCCCCCTCCTCCTTCTCTTCCTTACCGATATAGAAATGCTCCATACCGAGGCGCCAGGAGAGCTTTTCCTCGGCGGGGGGCGGGGCGGCGGTCTCGCGGCCGCTCCCCGCGCCAAGCCAGGCGGCGGTGGCGGCAAGGTCACCGACCGTGGCGGAAAGGCCCACGCGGCGGGGGTGATGCCCGAGAAGAGCGCCAAGGCGGCAGAGCTGGCAGATGACCTGGCTGCCGCGGTCACTCCCGATGAGGGCGTGCACCTCGTCAATGACCACATAGGAGAGGGCGCCAAAGAGGCGCGGAATGTCGTTTTTGCGGTTGATGAGCATGCTCTCAAGTGACTCGGGCGTGATCTGGAGGATCCCCGAGGGCGAGCGGAGGAGCTTTGATTTTTGCGAGGAGGAAACGTCCCCATGCCAATGGAAGACGGGGATCATGCTCTCCTCAAGGAGCCCCTCAAGGCGCTCAAACTGGTCGTTGATAAGACTCTTAAGAGGGGCGATATAGAGGACCGAGATCCCCTCGGCGGACGGAGGAGAATGATGAAGGTCGGCAAGGATCGGAAAGAAGGCCGCCTCGGTCTTACCGCTGGCGGTGGAGGAGGTAAGCAGGAGGTTGTCACGGGTATCGAGAATAATGCGGGCGGCATCGATCTGAACGCGGCGCAGCTCCTGCCAGCCCGAGCGGTACACGTACTCGCGGATGAAGGGGGGAAAACGGGAAAGAATGCGGTCGGCCTCGGTCATGATTCTCCTCCTTTCGTAAGGTTTTCTTTACAAATTGGCGGTTTTAGAGCGACATATCAAAGAAAAATGCGTTTTTCTTCGATGCGGAGGTCTCCTCGGCGGCGGGGGGCACGGGGGTGCCATCGGCGGCGGTGTTGGCGGGGGTGGCGGGGCTGCCCACGGCCATAAGAGACTCAAAGGTGGCCTCGGGGTCTTCCCTGAGGATATCGAGCAGCGAGAGGAAATCGCGGATGATCTCACGCGGGGTAACAAGCTCATCGGCGCCCGCGCGGCTAAGCTCACGGCGAAGGAAGCGCTCGGCCTCCTCGGTCGGCAGGGGGGCGGTGGCATAAAGCTCGGCATGGAGGGCGGCAAGGCGCACGACCAGCGCCAAAAGCTCGTTGTCCGAAAGGCGGCGCAGGCGGATGACGGGGGAGGTCATGGTGGTGTAGCCCCCCTCGGCAAAGCGGCTGTCGGCCAGGCGACTGCGGAGCGCCTCATAGCTAAAGAGGCCGCGGCGCGTGTCCTCAAGAAACTGCACGGTGCCGCCAAAGACCACGCAAAGCCCCTCGGCGCGGCCGCCGAGGGCATCGTTGAAGATGGCGAGAAGCTTTTCGTAGTTGGCCTCCCGCGCGATGCGGTTGGGGATCTTATAGAGGTTGACGCACTCATCGATAAGGACGAGAAGGCCACGGTAGCCAAGCAGACGGGCAAACACCGCAAGGAGCTTGACGTAATCGTACCAGTTGTCGTCACCGATGATGCCGCCGACCGTAAAGCCGAGGGCGGCGCGGGCCTCGGTCTTGGTGCCGTATTCCCCGCGCAGCCAGCGAAGGCAGGCGCTCTTTTTTTCCTCCTCACCCGCCATCTCGGCCGTGTAATAGGCGCCGAGGACATGGGCAAAATCAAAGCCGCCAACGCCCCCCTCCAGCGCGGAGAGGGTGGCATAGATGCGCTTTTTCATCTCCCCCGCAAAGGCGGGCGACTCGGGAAACACCCCCTCGGCCGCGAGCTCACCCGCGAGGCGGGCATAATAGCGCGACAGCACGACGGGAAGCGCCCCGCCGTCGGGCGAGGAGCGCGAGGCCAGATTCCTGAGAAGCTCACGGTAGGTGGCAAGGCCGCCACCGCTCCCGCCCGAAAGGCGGCGCTCAGGCGAGAGGTCGGCATCCGCGCAGAGGAAGTCCCTGTCGAGGGCATAGCCGCGGATGAGCTGCAAAAGAAAGCTCTTGCCACTGCCATAACGGCCGATGAGGAAGCGGACGGATGAGCCGCCCTCCCCTGCCGCGGCAAGACTGTCAAGCAGGGCGTCACTCTCGGCCTTGCGGCCGATGGCGATATAGGGAGCGCCCGAGCGCGGCACCACGCCCGCCGTGAGACTGGTGAGCAGGGTGCGGAGTATGCGCTTCGGCACGGTCATTTTTGTAGCGTTATCAGCCATTCCTCGGCCTCCTTACGGTAATCCTCAATGGGTTGGTAGCCGCCCTCGCACGGCTCAAGCAAAACGTCGCCGTAGGCCTCGAGGAAGGCCTCGTTGATCCTATCCGCCAAAAGGGGCAGGGGCACCCCAAGGGCGCGGGCGGTGGCGGCGGGGGCCTCCCCACCGCGAAGGAAGGCGGCGACCCCCTCCGAAAGGGGGGCGG
>JAFQWT010000097.1 GCA_017407375.1 Clostridia bacterium | reverse complement strand
CCGCATGCTGCTCCGCAACCAGCACTATTTTCTGATGGCGTACAGCGAGGCCTTTGGCCGCATCTCGTATTTCCGCATGGACAAGCTTTCGGACATCCGCATCCTTGGGGAGCCCGCCGTCCCCCTCCGCTCGCTCCGCGGGTATGAGAACGGGCTTGACCTCCACCGTCTTTCCTCGGCCCTGCCGTATATGTACGCCGATGAGCCGATCCCCGTGGTCTTTTCGGCACGGGACGAGGTCATCGACCAGGTGGTGGACTGGTTTGGAAAGGACATTACCGTCACCCCCGGGGAGCGGGCGGAGAGCTATACGGTCACCGTGCGCGTCAGCCCTACCGCCATGCGCTATTGGGCCATGCAGTACAGCCGTTACGTCCGCGTGCTTTCCCCTGCCTCTCTCCGCGCCGACATCACCGCGGACCTTGAGGCCGCGCTTGCGGACTATCGGAAGTAAAAAATGCCATTTCTCTTGACAAGGGCGGCCCCATCTGCTATAATGAAGGCAACCCAAAAAGAAAAGAGGGAAGTAAAGTGAACACTTGTATGATCCGTCTCTCCACGATCCAGGACGTGCGCGATTTTGTGAACATCGTCACAAGCTCAAACGTTGACATTGACCTCTCCTCGGGGCGCTACGTCATCGACGCAAAGTCGATCATGGGGATCTTCAGTCTTGACCTTCTGAATCCCATCAAGCTCAGCGCTCACGGCGAGGATCCCGCGCTCTTTGAGAAGCTTAAGCCCTTCATCGTGGAGTAATAAAAAAGCGACCGCAAGGTCGCTTTTTTATTTGCTTTTCTCACGCTTCTCCGTCGGTTTGAAGCATTTTGTAAAGAATACTTTTCGCAACGCCGCGCTCCTTGGCGGCGGCCTTGATGGCCTCCATGCGCGGCATCCCCTCGGCCTCGTAGGCGGCCACGTGCTCGGCGGGGGAGAGGGCCTCCCAGCCGTCGCGCTCCTCCCTTGCCTCGGCACCCGCCAGCACAAGGACAAATTCCCCGCGGATCTCGGTTCCCTTGGCCCAGGTGAGGGCGCTCCCGAGCGTCGTCCTCACGATCTCCTCGTTGAGCTTTGTCAGCTCGCGGCAAAGCGAAAGGCGGCGGTCCCCAAGGGCATCGTAAAGCTCGGAGAGGGTCTTTTCCAGGCGGTGCGGCGCCTCGTAAAGGATCACCGTCCGCTCCTCGGTACGCAGGACGTCCAGACGGCGGCGGCGCTCCTTTTTATCGGCGGGGAGAAAGCCCTCAAAGGCAAAGCGCCCCGTCGGCAGGGCCGAAAGGGCCAGTGCCGTTACGGCGGCGGTCCCCCCGGGCACGCAGGTCACCGTGACTCCCGCCTCGGCGCAAAGGCGGACAAGATCCTCCCCGGGGTCGCTGATGGCGGGCATGCCCGCATCGGTCACCAGCGCCACGGACGCCCCCGCCAAAAGGCGGGCGATAAGCTCGGGCCCGCGGGTGTGCTTGTTGTGCTCGTGATAGCTCATAAGCTCGGTGTGGATGTCAAAGTGCGCCAGCAGGGCGCGGGTGTTCCGCGTGTCCTCGGCGGCCACCAGGTCCACCTCGGTCAAGGCCTTCCTCGCCCGCTCGGAAAGGTCGGCAAGATTGCCGATCGGCGTGGCCACAAGGTAAAGGGTGGCCCCTTCGATCTTATTTTTCTCTTTCATAACAGCTCCTTACGTCAGAAGCACGCCATCGCGGTACAGGGCCTCGGCGGCCTCGGTCGGACGGCGGTCATTTTTGTCTCGCGTGAGTGTCAGCGTGCGCTCGCAAAGCGCCCGGGGGATGCGCCCTGCACGCACAAGGAAAAGGCGCGGCACCCCCTCGGGATAGGGGAACACCGTCACGGCCTCGGTGGGGTGCAGGTCGGCAGCGCGGAGCGCCTGCCAAAGGTCGTCTCGCCGCGCGGTGGGGAACACCAGGGAAACGCTCCCCGTGGGAGAAAGAAGGCGGGCGGCCGCCGCGCAAAAATCCCCGATCGTGCCCGCCCGCTCAAAGCGTGCCACGTCAAGGAGGGGGGCGGCGGCAGGGCGCCCCTCTCCCGCACGGCGGTAGGGGGGATTGGCAAACACCGCCTCGTAGCGGCGCCCGGCATCAAATTCACGCACGTCGGCCAGGTGGGCGGTGAGCCGCCCCTCAAGGCCGTTTTCCCGGATATTGCGGACGGCAAGCGCATGGAGCACCGCCTCACGCTCCACAAGGTCCCCGTGGCCGATCCGCCCCCGCGCGGCGGCAAGGAGCGAGATAAGACCGCCCCCGGCCCCCAGCTCGCAGGCGGTGTCGGCCTTTTCGAGAAAGGCGGCAAGGAGCAGGGCATCCGTGGTGGTCGGTACGGCGTCACGGCGGTGAATGACGGTGAGGCGCTCGTTCAGGCGCTCGCGGTATTCCTCGGGAGATAGCATAAGGGCCTCCGTAAAAAAACAGAGCGGCGTTTGCCGCTCTGCTTTTTTGCTATGAATTACTCTGCCTTGGCGGCACCCACGGGGCAGACCTCGGCGCAGTTGCCGCAATCAATGCAGGTATCCGCATCGATCACAAACTTGCCGTCGCCCTCCTTGATCGCCTCAACAGGGCAACCCTCGGCGCAAGCGCCGCAGGCCAGACAATCGTCGTTGATTACGTAAGCCATGATAGAAACCTCCTCTTAGTATGTTGATGTACATATTTTATCACAGAATATCAAAAAATCAAGGGCTTTCACGAATTTTCTTGCTTCGGATGATGTTTTTTTCCGCCGCGGCGGTCACGGCCGCGCCCTCCGCGGTGGTGCTTGCCCCCCGTTCTCTCGGGTCTTTGGGTGGCCTCGCCCCCCTCCTTCGGTCCGTTTTTCTGCCCGTTTTTCGGGGCTTCCTTCGGTTTCTCGGCGGGCGGCTCCTTCGCCTCGCGGCGGGCGGTGGGCACGGGGCGCTCCTCGCCCGGCTTCGGCGCCTTGTTTGCCAGCACGGTGACCTCCTCGCAGGGGAAGAGCTTGGGGGCCTCGGGCTTTTCGTCCAGGCGCACCTTCACGATGCTCAGCAGGGGGCGCGTCTCGACCACAACGCCGCACCCCGCGGCGGTCTCCACGTAGGCGCCGTTCGGCGGCGTTTTCTTGAGGGCCTCCTCGTAGGTCTCGTGCTCATAGCGCAGGCAGCACATCAGCCGCCCGCACGCGCCCGAGATCTTGGCGGAATTCAGGGAGAAGTTCTGCTCCTTTGCCATCTTGATCGACACCTGCACGAAATCGGGCAGGAAGGTCGAGCAGCAGAAGGGGCGGCCGCACACGCCAAGGCCACCAAGGATCTTGGCCTCGTCACGGATGCCGACCTGGCGCAGCTCGATCCTCGTGTGGAAGACCGAGGCCAGGTCCTTGACCAGCTCACGGACGTCAACGCGCCCCTCCGCAGTGAAGTAGAAGAGGAGCTTTGAGTTATCAAAGGTGTATTCGGCGGCAATGAGGTTCATCTCCAGCTTGTGGCGGGCGATCTTCTCACGGCAGACCTTCACGGCCTCGGCTTCCAGCTCACGGTTGCGCGCATAGCGTGCGCGGTCGGAGTCCGAGGCAATGCGCGTCACAAGGCGCAGGGGCGGCGTGATCTCGGTCGCGGGGACCGTGGTGTTACCGACCGTAATGCGACCAAATTCCATGCCGCGTGCCGTCTCCACAATGACCTCATCCCCCGTGTGAAGGGTGAGGCGCCCGGGTGAAAAATAATACTTCTTTCCCGCAGAGCGGAAGGAGACTCCTACCACCTCTACGCGAGGCGCGGGGACCTCCGCGGCAGGGGCGGCAGGCGCCTTTGCCATAGCGGCAGGGACCTCGGTCACGGAGGGGGCAGCCTCGGTGCCGGGGGCTTCTTGAGTGGGCTCTGCCACGGCCTCGGCCGCGGCGGTGGTGCCGAGCTCGGTCGGCAGCTTTTCTTCGTGCTCGTTCATTCTCTATAACCTCAATAAAATATCTCAGCGCGCCGCCACCGCGTACAAAAGGGTGGACAGCACGATGGGGACGTTGGCATTGCGTGAGAGATCGTCCTCGGCCTCGGCCACCGCATCGGAAAGGCGGAAAAGGCGCTGGATCCCCACGCTCTCGGCCAGGGTGAGGGCCGTCTCACGGTCGTAATAATACACAAGGGGCGCCGTGGGGTCACGCTTCAAAAGGATCAGGTCGCGCAGGGCATCGGAAAGCAGGGCCAGCGCCTCCGTAAGCTCCTCACGCTTGGTGGAGGGAAGCAGGCGCAGGGCCGAAAACAGCTCGGCCGAGCCACGCGCCCCCAGCGCTCGGATCACGGCATCCACCGCCTCGCGCTCGGAAAGCACCTCGGCCATTTTCCCCTCGTCGAGGAGGAGGAGCGCACGCCCAAGGCAGCCGCCCGCGCTCTCAAGGAGCGCCTCGGCCCGCTCGGGGCTGCGCCGTGCCAGCGTGGCAAAGCGCTCGTTGCTCGCCAGATGGCGCTCAAGCGCCGCGGCATCAAACAGCTCGGTCCTGAGGAGCTGGCAGCGGCTTCGCACCGTGGGCAAAAGGGCCTCCTCGCTCTCGGTGATGAGGAGGATGACCACCCCCTCCGGCGGCTCCTCCAGCGAAACGAGGAGCGCGTTTTGCGCCGCCGCATTCATGGCCTCGGCCCGCTCAATGATAAACACGCGATGTGTCGACTCATTCGCCGTCAGGGCAAGCTCGGCCCTCAGCTCACGGATGCGGGCAATGCCGATCGTCGTCTTCCCCTCCTCGGGGGCAATGACGTGCAGGTCGGGGAAGATCCCCTCGCGCACCTTGCGGCAGGCCTCGCATTCCCCGCAGGGCAGGGGAGCATCCTCCCCGCGGCGGAGGCAGAAAAGCGCGGCGGCCAGCTCGCGCGCCAGCGTTCTCCGCCCGCTCCCCTCAGGGCCCGAAAGAATGAGGGCGTGGGGGAGGGTACCGTCACGGAGGGCGCGCGTAAGGCGGGCCTTGACCGCCTCGTTCCCAAGGATAGCCGAAAACGCCTGTGCCATACCTCGCTCCCTCCCATTGTCGTTACAAGGGTATTATACCACGGGGCGGGGGAAAAGTCAACCGAAAACCGCCCCTTCTCTTATGGAGAATACAGGAAACGTTCGGCTGCCTCGCCCATAGCGCCCTCACGCGGCTTTTTCCGTTTTCATGCTGCATTTGCCGTCAAAATCGCATTTTTGTAAACAAAACCTTACTGCCCCTCAAAGCGCGCGCGAATACTGCTCGCGTATTCGGTGGGGGACATGTTCTCCCGCTTTCGGAAAAAGCGGGTGAAATAGTGGACCGAGGAAAAGCCAAGCTCCTCGGCGATCTCGGTCACGGTAAGGGAGCCGCGGCGCAGGAGCGCCTTGGCTTCACGCAGGCGTCTTTTGGCAAGAAAGTCCATGACCGTCCCTCCCGTCAGGCGGCGGAAGTCCTTGGTGAGGGTCGTCTTATTGGTGCCAAACAAAAAGCAAAGCTCCTCGATCGTGATCTTTTCGCGGTAGTTGTTTTCAAGATACCGCAGGACCTCGCCTGTCCGCAGGTCGTCGGTGGCGTGCTCCCCTTCGCCAAGGGGCGGCTGCTCACGCTCACGGATCAGCTTGATGAGAAAGCACTCGAGGAGGTTTTTGATCAGCTGGTCAGCGCCGAAGGGGAAGTCGCTCCGCTTGGTCATGTCGGTGCGGTTGGGGATGTCGTAGGGGGGCAGGAACACGTTGCGCCCCTCCTTCACGATCTCAACAAGCAGGCGCCCAAGCGCCTCGGAAAGCGGCATCGGGGCCGAGGAAAACGGGAAGAGCCGCGCTGAGGCGCACTCAAGCCCGATGACGATGAGGTTGGGCGTTCCCTCGTCACAGCGGAGGGTGTGTGGGTCTGCCGCCCGGTGGATGAGCAGCTCGTTCTTTGCCAGCCGGCCCGAAAAGGCGTTGCTCTCCACCCAAATGCTCCCGCTGTCAACGTACACAAGCTCGCAAAACGGGTGACAGTCGGGCTTCGTTGTGAAGCCGTGCGGCATCTCAAAATACTGCATATTGGCGATCCGCGTGACCGTAAGCTCGGTGCGGAAGCGGTGCAGGGGGGACGTCCGTTCTGCCATGGGTGGCTCCTTCCTCGTGTTTTTTGCTTATAGTATATCATTTTTCCTTACTTATGTAAAGGCGTTTCGTAAAAGAATTGAAAATTCGCAAAATAATTTACGATTGTGCAAAAAAGAGTTTCAATTTTCTAAATACTTCCGCAGGGAAATCTTTTATACTGAAGTCAGTAACCCAATAATAAATTCCGAAAAGGAGAATCATCATGCAGAGAATTTGCATTCCCGATCACGAGTACCAGGAAAGAATCGCTCGCGCCGCCGCTCTCGTCCGTGAGAGAGGCCTTGACGTGATGGTCGTTTCCTCCACCGAGTCCGACTATGCCAATGCCCGCTACTTCAGCGGCTTCTGGCCCCTCTTTGAGCGCGCGGGTGTCGCCATCTCCGCCAACGGTGATGCCGCCCTGATGGTCGGCCCTGAGTCCGCCATCTTCGCCGCCGACCGCTCGAAGATCGAGAAGATCTTCGTCCTGCGCGAGTTCCGTGAGTCGGCCGACCCGGCGTATCCCGAGCTTCATGCCGATACGTTTGCCGACGTCTTCAAGGCCATCGGTGTCACCGGCCAGAACCTCAAGATCGGTCTTGGCAGCTACATCGACTGCACGCTCCCCATCTTTGAGGGCCTCAAGGACGCGTTCCCGAAGGCCGAGATCGTCAAGTGCTCCGACATCATGGTCGAGCTCCGCAAGATCAAGAGCGAGAACGAGCTGGCCTGCCTGAAGGAGGGCTTCCGCATCATTGAGAAGGCGACCGATGCCGTCATCGCCGCCCTGAAGCCCGGTGTGACCGAGCTCCAGATGGTCGGTGTGGCCCAGAAGGTCATCTACGAGGAGGGCGCCGAGTACGAGGGCCTTCCCATGTACGTCTTCAGTGAGGAGTCCACCCGCCACGCCATCAGCCGCTCCTGCTACCGTGAGATCAAGAAGGGCGACATCGTCCAGCTGAACCTCTCGGCTAAGATCGACGGTTATTCTCCCGCCATCGGCCTTCCCGTTGTTATGGGTAAGCTTGAGGGCGAGCGCCGCGACCTTGTCCAGTTCTGCCTTGACCAGCACATCTGGACCTGCAACGAGATCAAGACCGGCCGCGTGGCCTCCGACATTGCCAAGGAGTTCCTCAAGAGATTTGAGGATGCCGGCTATGCCAAGAACTACGTTTACGGTCCCTGCCACGGCACGGGTATGATCGAGGTCGAGGCCCCCTGGATGGAGACCTCCTCGGATTACGCCCTGGCTACCAACATGACCTTCCAGGTCGATACCTTCATCTCCGGCCCCACCTTCGGCTGCCGCTGGGAGAAGGGCATCGCCGTTAAGGAGGATG
>JAFQWT010000096.1 GCA_017407375.1 Clostridia bacterium | reverse complement strand
CGCTCCAGCGCCTCACGGATGATCACCTGGATCTCGGGCTCACGGGGCTCCTCGGCAGGGGCCTCAACGGGCGCCTCCACCACGGGCTCCTCGGCGGGAGTCTCCTCCACAGCCGCGGGAACCTCAACAAAACCAAAGAGAACAAGGCTCTTGGCCTTCATACGGCGGCGGGGCTTTGAGACCTGCATCATATCCTTGTCGGTAAACCAGGCCTCGGGGGTCACGTCCTCGGTACCGTTATCCACCGAAAGAGCGGCGACCGAGAACTTCTGGAACACCTTGCAGGAGTAAACGGCAGTGCCAACGTTGGTCTGGCAGTATATGTATCTTCTGCGGAGAAGACGCGTCCACGCCCAAAGAAGGAGGAGCCAAAGGACAAACGCCGCGATCTCGGCGATCTGGATCGCACCCGCAAAGGGGATCACGCCCTCCAGCATCTCAAAGGCGGGAGCGGAAATGGGGGCCGAAAGCTCCTTCAGCTGAGTGACGATGCTGTCCACCGCCTCAATACCCAGCGTACCGAGAAGCTCCAGCGAGCAAAGCAGGAGCGCCGCCGTGGCAACAAGCCAGAGCAGAAAATGGAAACACAGCATCAAACGGCGGTACCCGTTACCACCCTTGATCTTTTTTGCGTAGGTCTTTACTAACATAGCAACCCCTTTCCCACATGGCGTACAAATTGTTTAAAAAACACGCACACGTATCTACATATTTTAATAATAACATATCTTTTTTGCAATTTCAATAGGAAAGTGACGAAAAAATAATATTTTTTTGTTTTTCTCCCTCCCTGTTCGCACAAATGTCCATCATTTTGTAAAGGAAGATATGCATTTGCTCTTTTTTGAAAAAAATGCGGAAAACGCCTTGCTTTTTTGGGGCTTTATCGGTATAATGAGGGTGTAAACACTTGCTTTTTCGAAAGGAGCAGTTCTATGAAGATACTCTTTGGCGCCGACCTTGTCCCTACCGAGATCTCCGAGCCCTTGTTTATTGCAGGTGACACGGAGAAGCTGTTTGGCGATTTCCTCCCCATCATCAAGGAGGCCGATCGTTTTGTCGTCAACCTGGAGTGCGCACTGACCGAATCGACGAATGCCATCACCAAGTGCGGTCCGAACCTGAAGGCCGCTCCCTCTTGCGCCGAAACGCTGGTGAAGCTTGGCGTTACCGACGTTATGCTTAGTAACAACCACACCTTTGACTTTGGCATTGAGGGCCTGCGCGACACCATGGCCAACCTTGACCGTGTCGGCCTTCCCTACACGGGTGTTGGTGAGAACGATACCGACTCGCGCAAGATCTACTATTTCACCGTTGAGGATAAGCGCTTTGCTATCGTGAACGTTTGCGAGCACGAGTATTCCTACGCTCTTCCCGACCGCATGGGCACCAACCCCTACGATCCTTATCTGACGATGCACGACATCCGCGAGGCGAAGAAGAACTCCGACATCACGGTCGTCATCTATCACGGCGGCAAGGAGCACTGCCGTTACCCCTCCCCCCGTCTGTACCGCCTTTGCCATGAGATGGTGGAATGCGGCGCCGACGTGGTCCTGACCCAGCACAGCCATTGCATCGGTGCCTACGAGCAGTACGAGGGCGGTCACATTCTCTACGGTCAGGGCAACATGCACTTTGTTAAGAAGGTCCTTCCCACTTGGGAGACGAGCCTTCTTGTTGAGATGGAGGTCAACGGTGACGACATCAAGCTGAACTTCTATCCCATGAAGCAGAACGTTGAGGAGGGCAGCATGTACCTCCCGACGGGCGAGGAGGGCGCCGAGATCATGAATGCCTTTGCCGAAAGAAACGAGGAGATGAAGAACGGCAAATGGCAGGAGGGCTGGGCCACCTTCTGCGAGAACAACCCCTACTACAAGACCGCCCTCAATAACGCCTTCATGCCCGAGGCGACCGAGCGCCAGCAGCAGTCGTTCCCCCACTACCTTGACTGTGAGGCGCACCACGACGTCCTCGTTTATCTCTACAAGACCTGGCACCACACGAACGAAAGAAACTGAACATAACAAAAAAGCAGCTCCCGCGGGAGCTGCTTTTTTTATGCTTACGTACGGGCCGCGGCAAGGAGGGCTTCCCTTTCGTTAGGAAGTGTCTCCTCGATAACGGCAGTGTAAAGGCGCTCAAGCGCATCACCCAGGGTCTTCCCTGCGGGAATGCCGATAGCCAAAAGCTCCTTCCCCGAGACGGCAAGGTGTGAGAGAAGGTAGGGACGCCCCTCGTTAAGGAGGCAAGAGAGCGCTTCCCGCGCGCGGGCATCCTTGCATCCGTGCGCAGCGCGGAGCGCAAGGGCGGCCTCCACCGCCTCCTTCCCCTCCCGCCGCAAAAGGCGGCAAAGGGCGGCGCGTTCCTCGGTGATCTCAAGGCCGAAAAGGCGGACGAGGGAAAGCACCGAGCGCATCGTGGCGTTGTCGGTCCGCAGGGCAAGAAGGGCCTCCTTGGCCTTAGCTTCACCGAGGGGGAGCCACAGGTCAGCCAGGCGAAGGGCGGGGTCGGGCGGCAGGGAGGAAAACGCAGGGCCCAGGGAAAGTGGAGGAAGAATGGCCGAAAGCACGTCACCGTACGCCGCGATCACCTCAGCGGCCGCAGGACCGACGATCAGGCGGAAAAGCTCCTCCCGAATGCGCTCGGCAGCCACACAGCGGACGGTTTTGGAAAGCTCCCGCGCGGCGCGGGCGGTCTCCTCCTCCAGCGAGAAGCCGAGCGTGGAAGCAAAGCGGAGGGCACGCAGGATCCGCAGGGCGTCCTCGGAAAAGCGGCGGCGGGCATCCCCCACGGCCCGCAGGCATCGGGCGGCAAGGTCCTCCCTGCCCCCATACGGGTCGGCAAGGCCGCGGCGGGGGGAATACGCCATGGCGTTAACGGTGAAATCGCGCCGTGCGAGATCCTCGCTGAGCGAGGGAGTAAAGCGGATGCTGTCGGGGCGGCGGTGGTCGGTATAGGCGCCGTCCACGCGGTAGGTGGTGATCTCAAGCGGCATCCCGTGGGAAAGCACCGTCACAGTCCCGTGGCGGAGCCCCGTTTCGATCGTGCGGTGGTCAGAAAACACCGTCAACGTTTCCTCTGGGAGGGCCGAGGTGGTGATGTCAAAATCATGCGGGGGCACACCGCGAAGGAAATCGCGGACACACCCGCCGACAAGATAGGCCTCGTAGCCGGAGCACTCCAAGCGGTCGAGGACCTCAAGAACAGGGTCGGGGAGAGGAAAAGCGGTCATGGCGGAACCTCACTGTAAGATCGGCAGGGTGCGCAAAAGCGCGATCCTTTGGCGGTAATCGGGAAGGTAACGGGCAACGAGCTTATAAAACTCCTGCGAGTGGTTCATTTGCTTGCGGTGCGCCAGCTCATGCACCACCACGTAATCGATGATCTCCTCGGGATGGGCCATAAGGCGGAAGGAAAAGGAGAGGTTGCCAAGCGAGGAGCAGCTCCCCAGGCGGCGGCGCGCCGAGGTGATGCGCACGCTGCCGTAGGTAATGCCCATGCGCGTGGCCCAGCGGGCGGTGCGCTGCGGCAGGTCCTCCTTGGCCCTTTGGCGAAGGGCGGTCTCCTCCTCCTTGGTCAGCGGAGGGGCAAGGCGCTCACGGAGGGCGGGCAGGCGCCGCTCGACCCAGGCACGGTGCCCTTCAAAGAAGGCCTGTACGTCCCGCTCGGAGACGGCAAAAGGAGCGCGGACAAGGACCTCACCCGCGGGGGTCAGCTCAAGCGCCAGCGTGCGGCGCGAGGATCGTATGACGCGATATTCCATAGCCCTTCTCCTTTTTTCTTCCATTATAGCACATATTTTAGAAAATGGCTATACGGAAGAAGAAAAATACGCTACGAGCCCCCAAGAAGAGGGCGATAAAAGTCAAAGGGAGATTCGGCGGCACGCGGACGGTAGGCGGCATTGAACTGCGCGCCCGTTTCGGTCGGTGAGATGCCGACGTATTCGCCCTTCCCAAAAAGCGAGGCAAAATAGGGGGCGTTGGCCTCAGCGGTGGGGCGCCCCTCCCCCAAGGGGCGATACACGTACTGCGCGTCCCGTACCAAGACCTGCACGGGAAAGCGGCGCTCGGGAGTGCGGACAAGACCGCGCCGCACAAGCTTAGCATCCCCAAGGGGCGCGTCGGTCAGGGGAGTGCCGTCCAGCTCGGCGGCAACGCCCCCCTCCTCCCCGCAAAGAACGCCCACGTGGCAGGTGCAGGGAGAGCTTGGAAGGTCGGCGGCGGTAAACCACCCCACGGTAACGCGGTTCCCGCGCGGGTCGGTGAGGCAGTCCTCGGTCAAAAGGCCGCCGCCGTCACGGCAGAAGCGGCACTCGTAAACACCGCGGACGAGGGGAAACTCGGTCAAGCGGTCCTCTGCCATGGAAAGGCTTCGGTGCAGCTCTCCCATAACGGCGTTAAAGACGGCCAGCTGCGGTCTCCCCGCGATCGAGGTGGCGCCCCCCTCGGAGCCGCACCACACACCGCAAAGATAGTAGGGGGAATACCCAACGAAGAGCTTGTCGCGCCCCTCGCTCGAGGTGCCCGTTTTCCCCGCCACGGGGATCCCACCCGCAAGACGGATGCCGTTGGCGGTCCCGCCCTTCACCACGCCCTCAAGCAGCTTTGTCATGATGCAGGCCGTTTCGCGGCGGAGGGCGGGGCGCTCCTCACTTTCGTTTGTAAGCAAAAGTTTACCTTGGTTATCATAAACGGCGAGGTACGTGCGCCCCTTTCGGTAGGTGCCATCCCCCGCCAAGGGGGTGTAGGCCTCGGTAAGCTCACGGAGAGAAACACCGTAAGAGAGCTGGCCGAGCGCCAGGGGGGCCTCGGCAAGGTCGGTCAGGACTCCGCCCCCCGCATCCTTAGCGCGGCGCACGAGGGTGGAAAGGCCAAGGGTATGCGTGAGGAAGGAATAGGAGTTCTCCTTGCCTAGCCGCCGCAGAACGCGGACGGCCACCGTGTTCTTCGAGGTCGCGACCGCCGTGCCGAGATCGACAAGCCCCGCGTATACCTCGGGGGAGTTTTTCGGCCAGGCGCGCATATCCTCACCGAGGAACGCAAGGGGAACGTCATCAAAAACGGTGGCCGAGTTGATGAGCCCTGCCTCAAGGGCAGGGGCGTACACCGAAAGCGGCTTCAGGGCGGAGCCCGGGGTGTGGGGCACGGTGGCGTGGTTCAGAAGGCGGTTTCCCCGCTTTTTCCCCGCTCCGCCAACAAGACCGAGCAGGTCCCCCGTGTGGGGGTCGATCACCGTGGCGGCGTACTGAACGCCATCCGAGACGGAAAGAGCCCCCAGGGTGCGCTCCATCGCGGCCTGCACCTTGGGATCGGCCAGGGTGTAGATCTCAAGGCCACCGCCGTACAAAAGGCGGAGGGCGGCAGGGCGGCTGTACCCCGCCACCTCACAAAGGTCTCTAAGAACGTCATCGATCACCGCCTCGGTGTACCAGGAGTACACCGTCCCCGGCTCCGAAACGCCGTGCGGAAGAGGGACAAGCTCCTCCGCTAAGGCGGCGCGGTGCTCCTCCTCGCTCAGCATTCCGTATTCCTTCATTTCCCCAAGGATCACCTCACGGCGCCCTCGGTTGGCATCGCCGTGCTTTATAAGGTCGTAGCGGGCGGGGGCATTGATGATAGCGGCAAGGGCGGCGCACTCGGCATCCGTCAGCTCGGAGGGGGACTTACCGAAGTAGCGCTCGGCCCCCGCGCCGACCCCCACCGAATTTTCGCCCATGGGAACGATGTTCAGATAGAGCTCAAGGATCTCCTCCTTGGAAAAGCGGCGCTCAAGGGCCACCGCACGGTAGATCTCACGCAGCTTACGCATCGCGCTCGGCTCACTGTCACCCGAAAGGTTTTTGATCAACTGCTGGGTAATGCTGGAGCCGCCAAAGCGCTCGTCAAAGTGCAGTACCTGGTTGAGGGCGGCCTTGACCGTCCTTCCCCAGTCCACACCGTCGTGCCGAAAAAAGCGGTGGTCCTCGGCAGCGAGAAAGGCGTTCACAAGGTTCTCGGGGATGTCGCTATACTCGGTCCAAATGGCATTCTCCGCCCCGTAAAGGCGCTCGCTCTCCCATTCGGTGGCGGCATAGACCTGTCCTGTGCGGTCGGCATTGTAGTAAAGGCGCGTGGTGCGCGAGCCGCGGGAGGCCAAAAACAGGGCGGCATCGGCCTCGGGATCCACGGTGAGTGCCACAATAACGGCCACCGCCGTGACCGCCGTGGCCAAAAGTGCCAATAGGGTAACAAGGAGCGCAAGGAAAATACGGCGCCCCCTTCTCTTTTTTTCTGTTTTCATTCTATCAAAAAGCGCGACCGCAACGCGGCCGCGCTTGTACCTCGCATACGATATCACATACAGTATGCGCTTTTTTGGCCTTCTCCGTCACTCGGTGACGCTGCCAAAATTTTGAGAATAAAAAACGCGATGGAGATAGAGCCCGTCGGGAGGGGCGGTCATGCCCGCCGCTGTACGGTCGCGGGCGGCAAGGATCGCGGGGATCGAATCGGCCTCGCGCCGACCGACGCCGACCTCAAAGAGCGTCCCCGTGATGATGCGCACCATGTTGTAAAGGAAGCCGTTACCCGTTACCGAAAGCGTGACAAGCGCCCCCTCTTGCGTAAGGTCAAGGGCCGTAATGGTGCGGACACGGTCCTCGATCTCAGACTCCGTGCACATGCACGAGGTGAAATCGTGCGTGCCGATAAAGTAAGCGGCGGCGCGGCGCATGCGGGCAAAGCCCTCCTCGGTGAGGCGATACGGCATCTGCCAGGCGCGTGCGGTGAAAAAGGGGTCGGGCGGGTAGCCGAAGCGCATAAGATAGCGATACTCCTTGCCAAGGGCATCGTAGCGGGGGTGAAAGCCCTCGGGGGCCTTGAGAGACAGGGTGATGCCAAGGTCGTGGGGGAGATACGGGAGCATGGCCGCGGGAAGCGCCCTCGGCGGGATGGCGGCGGCCGACGGCAGGGTGGGCTCCAGCGTCAGATAGAATTCCTCGGCATGGACACCGCTATCGGTGCGGCTGCAGCCCGTGATAAGGCAGGGGCAGCCAAACAGCTTTTCCGCCGCGGCATGAAGCTCCCCCTGAACGGTGCGCCCCGTCCTTTGCACCTGAAAGCCGAAAAAATCGGTGCCTACGTAGCGAATGCGAAGCAAATATTTCATAGAACGCCTCGCATAAAGGACGGCTCGGGCAGGTAGGCATTACCGACGAAAACGGCGGCAAGGCACACGGCGGCCACGGCAAGGAAGAGCCAGTCGGCAGGGCGGCAACGCATGGTCCGCAGGCGGGTCCTGCCCGCACCGCCGCGATAGCAGCGGCATTCCATGGCCGTGGCAAGCTCGACCGCACGGCGGAAGGAGGAAACAAAGAGGGGGATGATGATCGGCACGAGGGCACGGATGCGGCGGAAGAGGGAGCCCGAGGAAAAATCGGCACCGCGGGCCTTCTGGGCGCACATGATGCGGTCGGTCTCCTCCATCAGCGTAGGTACGAAGCGGAGGGCGATCGTCATCATCATTGCAAAATCATAGACGGGGATCTTAAGATAGGTGAGGGGATGCAAAAGGCGCTCCAGGGCATCGGTGAGGCTCGTCGGCGTTGTGGTGTAGGTGAGGAACAGCCCCGTGGCTATCACCAGCAGCAGAATACGCAGGGAAAGGAGGGCCGCACGGATCAGCCCCTCGGGATACATCTCGATCCTGAGGCGGGAAAAGAGCAGGAAGGAAAAGAAGGGATCGCCGTCCCCCTTGGTCATAAACGCCGCGATGAGCGAGGTAAAGACAAGCACAAAGCACAAGGGGCGGACGCTTTTCAGGATCATGCGTAGGGGGATCCCGCTGATAGCCGCCAGCAAGAGGACAAGCGCGGTGAGAAAGGCGTAGCACCAAAGACTTGTCGCAGAAAAGAGCCCCACGATCAGAAGAATGGCCGAAAGGATCTTGATGCGGGGGTCAAGACGGTGAAGGAGCGAGCTTGCGTGGAAATACTGGCCAAGCGTAACGTCTCTCATGACTCTGCCTCCCCTCGTAGGGCACGGAGAAGTGCCTCCTTTACGCTCTCCACGGTGTAAAGATCCCCCGAAAGCGGGATCCCGCGGCGGCGCAGACGCGCGGCGATCTTGGCGACCTCAGGCACGTCAAGGCCGATGGCCTCCAGCTCCTCCGCGCGGGAGAACACCTCGGAGACCGAGCCCGTCATGTACACGCTGCCGTTGTTCATCACCACAACGTCATCGCAGTAATGCGCCATGTCCTCCATGCTGTGGCTGACAAGGATCACCGTCGTTCCGCTTTTTTTACCGTATTCCCAAAGCCCCGTCAAAATCTCACGGCGGCCGCGGGGGTCAAGCCCCGCCGACGGCTCATCTAAGATCAGGACCTCGGGCCGCATCGCGATCACGCCCGCAATGGCAACGCGGCGGCGCTGACCGCCCGAAAGGTCAAAGGGCGACTTCTCAAACAGCTCCTCCCCAATGCCGACAAAGGCCGCCGCCTCCCGGACGCGCGCCTCGATCTCCTCGGGGGAAAGCCCCATATTTCGCGGGCCAAAGCCAATGTCCGCACTGACGGTGGCATCAAAGAGCTGATGCTCGGGGTACTGCATCACAAGCCCCACACGGAAGCGCACGCCCGTGATCTCCTTCGGCTTTTCCCAGATATCCCGCCCACGGAGAAGGACACGCCCTTCGGTCGGACGGAGAAGGCCGTTCAGCATCTGAACAAGGGTGGATTTCCCCGACCCCGTATGGCCGATAACGCCCGTAATGCCCCCCTCACGGAAGGCAAGGTCCACACCCCTCAGGGCGGCCGTGGCAAAGGGGGTCTTGGGGCTGTATTCGTAAGAAACTCCGCAAAGCTCTAACACGTTACTCATCGCGCACCTCCCCGAAAAGCGAAAGGAGAGCCGCCGCACAGTCGGAAACGTCCGTCAGCCCCGCGGGGAGAGCAAGCCCCTCACGGGTCAGCTCGTAAAGCAGCGCCGTTCCCTGCGGCACGTCAAGCCCCACGCGGCGCAGCTCCTCCACGTGGTTGGAAGACCTCGGCGGGTGTGCCGTCCAAAAGGATCGAGCCGTCATTGATGACGATCACGCGGTCGGCCTTGGCGGCCTCCTCCATATAGTGCGTGATATGGAGGATGGTGATCCCCTCCTCGCGGTTCAGCTTTTCCATCGTCAGAACGACCTCACGCCGCCCCGAGGGGTCCAGCATCGCCGTGGACTCGTCAAACACGATGCAGTCGGGCTTCATGGCGATCACTCCCGCCACGGCCACGCGCTGCTTCTGCCCACCGGACAGGCGGTGGGGCGCCGTTTCCTTGTAGGCCTCCATACCAACGGCCGCCAGCGCCTCATCCACGCGAACGCGGATCTCCGCCTGGGGGATCCCGAGATTCTCGGGGCCGAAGGCAACGTCCTCCTCCACCATGGTAGCCACCAGCTGGTTGTCGGGATTTTGAAAGACCATGCCGATCCTTTTGCGGATGGCAAAGGTCGCATCCTCCTCAAGCTCCGGAGGGACGGCTACCCCCTCGGGGCCGACCTCGGTCCCGTCGATAAAGAGCTTGCCCTCTGTGGGAAGAAGAATGAGATTCAAAAGCTTGGCAAAGGTCGATTTCCCCGACCCATTATGCCCTAAAACCGCCACGTACTCGCCTTTCTGTATAGTAACGTTTACATCAGAAAGGGCGGGGATGGGCGTTGCCCCCTCCCCGTCATCATAGCTGAAGGAGAGGTGCTCGGTGCGGATAAAATCACTCATAGGTCACCTCAAAACACGTGGCGCACACTGCCACCGCACGGCAAGGCGCCGCCCGTACTGGTAACGGGGAGCCCTAACTCCTCCGCCTCCGAGGTGCCGCCAAAGCGCGAACCAATGTGCAGCTCTGTCATATACTTCATCGCCGAGACCGAAAGCCCCGTCGTGTAGGAATTCAATAGGAAAAAGAGGGGGGTATCCGAAAGCACGCCTGCAACGAGCGAGATGAGGGAATCAATGTTCTCCTCGATCTTCCATACCTCGCCGCCGGGACCGCGGCCGTACGAGGGAGGGTCCATAACGATACCGTCATAGCGGTTGCCGCGGCGGATCTCACGCTCGACAAACTTCTTGCAGTCGTCAACGATATAGCGGATCGGTGCCTCGGCAAGGTGGGAAAGCGCGGCGTTCTCCTTGGCGGCCTCCACCATACCGCGGGAGGCATCCACGTGGCAGACCGAGGCCCCCGCGTAAGCGGCGGCCACCGTGGCACCGCCCGTATAGGCAAAGAGGTTCAGTACCTTGATGGGGCGCCCCGCACCGCGGATCAGGCGCATCATGAAATCCCAGTTGGTGGCCTGCTCGGGAAACAGCCCCGTGTGCTTAAAGCCCGTGGGTTGGATGCGGAAGGTGAGGGGCCCGTACGAGATCCTCCACTTTTCGGGAAGCGTGTTCTCACTCCAGGCACCGCCCCCACTCCGTGAGCGCTTATAGCCGGCGTCCGCCCGCCCCCAAAGGGCGCGGGGCCGCTCGGTGTGCCAGATGACCTGCGGGTCGGGGCGGATGAGGACGTACTTTCCCCAACGCTCAAGGCGCTCCCCGTCCGAGGTATCCAAAAGCTCATAGTCCTTCCATTGATCGCTGATCCACATACTATCTTCTCTCTTTTACTGATTAAAATAAGGCGCCATGCGTGAGCCAAGGCACTGGGCGTGGCAATACGCAATGGCCAGGGCGTCGGCCGTATCGTCGGGCTTTGGGGGTGCGGGGAGCTTGAGGAGTGCCGTCACCATTTCAATGACCTGGCGCTTGTCCGCCTTACCGTAGCCGACCACGGCCTGTTTGACCTGGGGGGGCGTATATTCGCTGATGGGCAGCCCATGCCCTGCCGCCGCGGCAAGGATGACACCGCGCGCCTCCGCCACCGCGATGCCCGTGGTGATGTTGTTGGTGAAGAACAGCTCCTCCACGGCCATTTCGTCGGGCTTATACTTCTCAATGAGCGCTTTCATATCGTTGAGAATGGAAAGGAGACGGTCCTCGGTCTTGGTATGGGCGGGGGTGCGGATGGCACCGCACGCCACGGGAATACAGTGGAAGCCGCGCTTTTCTATCACGCCCCAGCCGACAATGGCAAGGCCGGGATCAATGCCAAGTATCCGCATTTTCCGAGCACTCCTTTCCTTATACTGCTTTCATTATACCATTTTTTCCTTGAAAGTCAAAATAATTTTCAATATTTGTAAAAAAATCCGTTAAAATCTTTACTTTCCACCTATAATTATGCTATACTAACATATATTATTGTACATTTTTGAAAGGAGACCGCTATGCGCGCGTTTCTCACAAGGATAGAGGATTTCTTTGCCAAGGCGTTTTCTGCCGTTGGCCGGGTGTTCAGTAAAAAGAAGGGCACCGAGGAGCGGCCGCCGAAAAAGCCGGGGCTCTTTGACCGCCTGGATGCCGCCCTTGCACGGCACGACGGCTCCTTTCTCATCTGGAGCTTTTTCCTCTCTGCCGCCATTCTTCTTTTGACATACGTGGCCATTGGCGTGCACCCCTTTGGTGAAAGCTCGGTCCTTGTGCTGGACCTGAACGGACAGTACGTCCAGTTCTTTGCCGGTCTGCGCGCCCTTTTGCACGGGGACGGCAGCATCCTGTATTCCTTCTCCCGCTCCCTTGGCGGGGAATTCTTGGGGATCTACACCTACTACCTTGCCTCTCCCCTTTCCTTCCTTGTGGCGCTCTTCCCCGAGGGGAACATTCTTGAGGCCCTCCTTGTGATGTTCGTCCTGAAGGGGGGGCTGGCCGGCCTAAACTTCGGCGCCTTTCTTCATTACTCGCGCCGCCCCCCAAAGACCCTGACCGTCGGGCTTTCGGTGCTTTATGCCCTCTCGTCCTACGTGGTGGTGATGCAGCACAACACCATGTGGATCGACGGGTTGATGCTCCTGCCTCTTTTGATGCTGGGGCTTGAGCGACTGATCAAGTACAAAAAGCCGATCCTTTACACCGTCACGCTGGCCGTTACCCTTTTGGCCAACTATTACATCGGGTACATGATCTGCATCTTCACTGCGATGTACTTCTTCTACTATTTCCTCGCAAGCGCAAGTGAGGAACGGAACCCCCGTGGGGAAAAGCATCATTTCCTCGCTTCCCTTCTCCGCGTCGGCGTCTTTACCGTCATTGCCCTGGCCATTGCCGCCCTCCTTCTTTTGCCCGCCTACTATTCCCTTACCTTTGGTAAGACCGATTTCTCAACGGGCGACTTTACCTTCCGTACGAAGTTTGACATTATTGATTTTATTGCCAAGCTCTTCCCCGGCGCCTACGATACCGTCCGTCCCGAGGGGCTTCCGTGGGTCTATTCCGGCGTTTTGTCGCTCATCCTGCTTCCCCTTTACTTCATTGCGGGCAAGATTCCCTCAAGGGAAAAGATCGCCTCGGGTGCGCTTTTGTTCCTTTTGTTCCTTTCTATGTACATCAATACCTTTGATGTGCTGTGGCACGGAGGACAGGCCCCCAACTGGCTGAATTACCGCTATAGCTTCCTCTTTATCTTTGTCGTCCTTCTGCTTTCGGCGCGGGCCGCCTCCGCCCTCCGAAGCGTGCCGCCCTCGGCGATCCTTGCCGTTTGCGGGGCGATCCTGCTGCTCACCGTGG
>JAFQWT010000095.1 GCA_017407375.1 Clostridia bacterium | reverse complement strand
AATTAAAAAAGCAAGAGGTGCTGCAAAAGGTAAGCTCCTTTGCTGATCCCGCATATACAGATTATTACGGAACGGTATCGGAAAATGGATTTTTTCTTGCCGAAAAAAATGTAAAGTATTCGGGAGGACATACTCAGAATCCTTTTGCTCCTATAGCAAGGGCAAAAATTGACGAAAATGAAGGCATCACATCTGTATCCGTCGTTCTAAGAATGAATATTCTTACGTTGATCGTGTTTGTGCCAATATATTTGCTGTCGTTGCTACTCATAGTGACTTTTCCCATTATGCTGCTGATATTACATTTTACATTTGTAAAGCCTGCGAGAAAGTTAAAGGAAACTCTTGAGAATTTACTGCAGGAAAAAGAATAAACAAAATCCGCTTTCGTAAGAAGGCGGATTTTTGTTTGTATTATTCATTTTTCATCATTCATCATTTATCATTCATTAGGTAAGAGCGGATTTTGAATGAATAATGAAGAATGAAGCCGCTTCGCAGATGAATAATGAAGAATTATGGTGCTTTTCTCCGGAGGGGCGAAAAGCATTTTTGTGTTATGTTGAAAAATGTTCGGTATTATGGTATAATAACTCGAAGAAAGGCGGTGCATTATGAAAGAAAATTTGCTTATTGATAAATCGATCGCTTTTGCTTCTCGCATCATAAAGCTTCATCAATACTTGATAAAGACGAAGAAAGAAACGATAATTTCAAAGCAAATTGTTCGTAGCGGTACAAGCATCGGTGCGAATATAAATGAAGCAAATTACGGTCAAAGCAAAGCTGATTTTATCTCTAAAATGCATATTGCCTTGAAAGAAACCGCAGAAACAGAATATTGGCTGAAATTACTTGCCATGTCTGAATATATAGCAGATGATATGGGGAAATCTTTGCTAAATGATTGTTTGGAAATCAAGAGAATACTTGTCGCTTCCATCAATACCGCAAAGGAGAACAAGCAATGAAAAAGCTGACGGTTTATTACGGTGCTCATATTGCTATAAACATGGTGTCTTTAGTTGCTTTTCCTTTATATATACAGGTTCATAGTTTATCTTTAGTTCCTATTTTTCTTATTGCTCTGATGTTATTTCAGATAATGCTTTTTAAAGAAGATACGAGAAAGAACGATATCAGTGAAACCGCTTATCCTGTGGGCAAAATGATCAGATTAACCGAGGAAGAACAAGCGTGTCAATATGTATACTTGAAGCATTCGTTTTTGCTTTGCATTCCTTTTGAGCTGCCTTTGATCTTCTTTTTGTCGTCATATTGGAAACTAATCGGACTTGCGCCGTATATTCTCGCCTATATTATTGGCGGAGTTTTGTTCAGAAGTAAGAAAGGCAAAGAAATTCAAGAGAGGATAAACAAAGAGAAAAAAGAGTTAGAGGAACAGATCAGAAGGGAACAATTGGGGTTGAAATAGGCCAATTTTTAAAGTTGTTTTTTTGCTATCCGATCTAAAGGAGTGGCATGGAATCACCGCGCGGAGTGCGGTGTATGGAAACCGGCTCTTGACATGGCGGTAAAATCCAAAATGTTTTTAAGGGAATTGTTGTTTTTTGGATAATTTTATGCTAAAATAATAAAAATAATCCTATTATGGATGGAGGATTTTAAAATGGTATTTGTATCAATTGTTGAGGTAGCAATTCTTTTCATTTCCGCCGGGCTTATTATCCCACAAATTTTCTTGCTGAAGAAACAAATCAAGGAACAGCATGAGGAACACCGAAGAGAAAACACGATTAATTATATGCTTACATGGTGTGATTGTGTAAAAAAAGATACGTGCATTGCGGAGCAGGTGGCAAGAAAACTTAATAATGATCAGGCAATATCTTTGTATAAGCACGAGGCTTTTGAGGTTTTGCCTCAAACCAAAAAAGATATTTGTAAGTTTTGCTCATTGGGCAAGGAAGCATGCGCAGGATGTTGCTTGAAAGACAGTAATGTTGTGGATGGAAAAATTTTGACCGAATTGCGGTGGCATGTTATTACATATTTGAATACGCTTGAAACTGTTTTGATCGCATGGGATTTGGGGATTGTTGATAGAGAAACGATAGAGGAGCAATTTTCCTTTTTGAAAGACGCTACAAAAGGATCCACGTTATCACAGTTCCGCTATTCGGCAGGGGGATATCCAGTCATTGAAAAGTTTATTGATTCGATCAAAGAGCACTCTAATGATTCAAAAAGCGAACTTTGAGTGAAATTAGCATTATTCAAAAGTCAATGTTGGAAAGTATTCTCTTGCACTTTTTATCCTAATAATCTATAAGTTGCAATTTTGTCCTACTAAGCCAAGAGGGGCGCACCCACAAAGTGCGCTCCTTTTCTTTTGTTTTTTTGCGCCCCTCTTGGCTCCCCCTGCTGGTGAACGGGGCAGCGCGCCGAAGGCGACGCGGCGACCGAGCGGAGCGAGGAAGTACCTTTAGGTATTCGAGCGCCCCTGCCTTGGTCGTGGCACTGCCCGTTCACCGACTGCTTGCTCCGCAAGCTGTCGCAGGTTCCCGCTACGCGGCCTGTCCTGCCGCATGGTCGTTGCGTGTCGCATCATAGATGCTCCTTCAACTCCCTGCGCCGAGGACTTCGCTTCGCCAAAACGCCGCCCCGTGGCGTTTTGGTTTTGCTCACCCAGCAGGGGGAGCCAGAAAAAAGCACTTGCGAAAGCAAGTGCTTTTTGGGGTGAAGCGCACCTTGCGGTGCATGAAAAATGAAGCAGAGCTTCGCTCTATGAAGCGTGCCTTCGGCACACGGAGAGGTTAGTGTGCGCTTCGCTTCATGTTTGCGAAGCAAACGCATCATGCGAGCGTAGCGAGTGCTTCATATCACCGTTAGGCGATGCTTCATTCAATATTCCGAGTTGCAATTTTGTCCTACTAAGCCAAGAGGGGCGAAAAGCATTTTTGTGTTATGTTGAAAAATGTTCGGTATTATGGTATAATAGCTCGAAGAAAGGCGGTGCACTATGAAACGGTTGATCTGTTTTGATCTGGACGGAACGCTCACGCAACACCGTTCCCCTTTGGAGGACGACAAAAAAGAGCTTTTGGACAGACTTCAAGAAAAATATAAAGTGATAATGGTGGGTGCGGGCGCGGCAAAAAGAATTTACACGCAAATGGGGGAATACCCCATAGATATCATCGCAAATTACGGCATGGAAGAAAGCAAAATGGTGGACGGACGCTTTACGGTCGTGCGCCAAATTACGACAGCGCCCGATAAAGAATATTTCCTTGAAAAAGCGGAATATTTGCGCCAAAAATACGGATATACGCACTACAAAGGCGAAAGCGTGGAATTCCACGCGACGGGGATGGTGACCCTTCCGTTGCTGGGAACAAAAGCCGATGTTGCGGATAAGATCGCTTTTGATCCCACAAGAGAAAAGCGCCGGGTGCTATATCCCGAAGTGTTAGAGCTTTTTCCCGATTACACGGTGTATATAGGCGGTTCATCCTCTTTTGATTTTACGGAAAAAAAGTATAACAAATACGATGCGATCATGGCGTACGCCAAGGAGAATGGGTACAAGAAAGAAGAAATACTGTACGTAGGCGATGACTTTGGCGACGGCGGCGGAGACAGCCATATTCGCATCTATGGTATGGATCACATAGAAATTTCCGATTATCAAACGGTTGCTGAAAAATTAAAGTTTTTATTATAATAGTAGTAGCTTTCTCAACCGACCGTTTTTCGCTTGCTATGATAGAGAAAATCCATGGGAGCTTTTGGGGAGAGGAACCATGACAAAGCGGGAAGTCAATATGCTTTCGGGCTCCGTTTTCAAGGGGCTTTTGACAGTCACGATGCCCATTATGGTCATGAACGTGCTGCAGTCGCTCTACAACATTCTCGATATGACCATGCTCAAGGCCGCAAGCTCGGACGGGCTGTCGGCGGGCGCGGTGGGCGTCAGCTCCACACTGATCTCCCTGATCACGGGGCTTCTCATCGGTATTTCCGCAGGCAATACGGTGGTCATTGCCAGGGCGATCGGCCGCGGTGACAGCGAAAGGGTGCAAAGAAGCATTGGCACGTCGATCCTGTTTGCGATGTTTGGCGGCGCGCTGCTCTCGGTGATCGGCATCGCGTTTGCCCCGCTCTTTATGCGAATGCTGAACTGCTCGGACGTTTTGATGGAATCGGCCGTGCAGTATTTCCGCCTGTATTTTCTCGGCGTTCCGCTCCTGATGCTTTATAACTTCGGCGCGGGTATCCTTCGGGCGGCGGGCGACACGCGGCGTACGATGGTCTATTCCCTGATGGGCGGCGCGATCAAGGCGGGGCTGACCTTCCTTTTTGTGGTCGTTCTCGGTCTGAACGTCCTGGGCGTTGGCATTGCCACGATCCTCTCCTGGGGCTATATGTGCTTTATGTGCCTGCGTGCGATCGTCAAAAACGACGGCGCCGTGGTGCTGAAGCGGAAGCACCTCCGCTTGTATTCGGGGGAGCTTCGGGAGATGCTCTTCATCGGCGTTCCGACGGGCGCCCAGCAGGCGCTGTATTCGATCGCCAATGTCATCATCACCTCCACCGTCAATACCTTTGGCGAATACGCCACGGCCGGCGTTGCGATCGCCAATACCTTTGACGGCCTCATCTATCAGCTGGCCATGGCCCCCACCTACGCGGTGATGCCGTACGTCAGCCAGAACGTGGGCAATAAGAACGTCAAGCGCGCCCTGGAGGCGGTCTGGAAGGGAATGCTCATCACCCTGCTCATCGGTGGCGGTGGCGGTGCGCTCTCGGCCTTGTTCTCCACTCCGCTTGCCTCCCTGATGTCCGACCACCCCGTGGTGCTTGAATACGCACGGCAGAAGATGGTGATCGTCTCAAGCATGTATTTCCTGATGGGCATCAACGAGACCCTGGGCGTTTCGCTGAAGGGCATGCGGCGTCCGATCGTGCCGATGGTCTGCACGATGCTCTTTATGTGCGCCATACGCTTCCCGTGGGTGTACCTCGTTTTCCCGCTTGTGCCCTCGCTCTCCTTTCTCTATCTCATCTGGCCGATCGGCTGGGTGGCCTCGGGCATCACGCTTTGCTTTTTCTTCTTCCCGACCGTCAAGCGCCTGAAGCGGGAATTTGCCCCGCCGCAGGCCGAAGCCGAGCCACTCCCCGCGGGAAACGCGCCCCAAAGCGCGAAAATGTAAAGAAAACTATGCCTCGCATTTTCGGCGAGGCGGCGCCTTGCAGCGGCAGAACCATCAAGGAGTAAAACAAAAAGCAAGAGCCGTGGGCTCTTGCTTTTTTATTTGCAAAACCGGTCGACGTAATTGGCGAGCGCCCCCGCGATGACGGTGACGGCCTCCTCGCGGCCGTTGACGTCCTTGGCCACCGCTTCCTTTTCCTCCAGCGCCTTGTAGACGTTAAAGAAATGCACCATTTCATCAAAAATGTGCTGAGGGAGGTCGGTGATGTCCCGGTAGTGGTTGTAGGTGGGGTCACCAAAGGGAATGGCAATGATCTTCTCGTCGTTGCGCCCCCCGTCCAGCATGGAAATGTAGCCAATGGGATAGCAACGGACGAGCGTGAGGGGCTCAAGTGCCTCGGAGCAGAGGACGAGAACGTCAAGGGGGTCTCCGTCGTCACCGAAGGAGCGGGGAATAAAGCCGTAATTGGCGGGATAGTGCGTGGAGGTATACAAAACGCGGTCAAGCATAATAAGGCCGGTCTCCTTATCCAGCTCGTATTTCTTCTTACTCCCCTTGGGGATCTCGATCACCGCCACAAAATCCTCGGGGGTGATGCGCTTGGGGCTGATGTCGTGCCAAATATTCATCGGGTCTTACCTTTCTTTGCGCATGGCGCTTTTTCTATCCTATATTATACACCCGCTTTGCTGTCAAGACAAGCCGTTGGCGAGATTTTTTCCTTGGCCGGCCGTGGCCGCCACAGCGTCTTGCCCCCCTTTTGGTTGACAAACGGCGGCGGTTGTGCTATACTTATCTCAAAAAACGGAGGATATAACGATGTTAAAAGGAATTCCCTCGATCCTGTCGCCCGAGCTTCTCAAGGTGATGATGGAGATGGGCCACGGAGACGAGCTTGTGATCGGGGACGGCAATTTCCCCGGGGCCTCCCACGGCAGGCAGTGCCTCCGCTGTGACGGCCACGGCGCGGCAGAGCTTCTCGAGGCCATTTTGAAGCTCTTTCCCCTCGATACCTACGAGGCGCCCGTGTACCTGATGGCCAAGGTGCCCGGTGACCCCGTGGAAACGCCGATCTGGGACGAGTACCGCCGCATCATCGCGCCCCACACCGATGCCGAGATGCAAGAGATCGAGCGCTTTGCGTTCTATGAGCGTGCCAAAAAGGCCTACGCCGTCGTGATGACGGGGGAGAGCGCACTTTACGCGAACCTCATCCTCAAAAAGGGCGTTGTGAAGGAGTAAGCGGCGCCGATTTGGTCTTGCGGCAAGAAAAAACCAAGGGGCGTGCCATGCACGCCCTTTTTTGCAAGCGGCGGTGTGACGGCGTGCGGCGCGCACGTCCTCCTATTGCCAAGAAAGCCGTTCTGTGGTATCATTGATGTACCAAAAATGGGATGTGCGGCGTGATATAATGAGGTCAGCGGCCGCAAGAAAGGCGGTGCGCTTCCCGCGGCGGCCGATGCCGAGGGGAACGCGGCCATGTAAGAATAAGAGGACGTGCTATGTCCTCGCCCCTCGGGCATTAAGGAGGAAGGGTTATGAAAACAAAGCTTGAAAAGGATGCGATCGTGTATCAATGTCTTGAGACATTTGAAGAAGGATACGGCTCCGGCGATTTTTCTCCGGTGTTTCCTCATCTTTCCGAGGATTGCGTTATGCAGTCCCAGTGGGTACTGACACCGAACGAGGGGCGTCGTGCGATCGTGGAGTACCTTACCGACAAGGGTAAAACGCTCAAACGGACGGGCAATTTTCCGAACTGCTCCATTGTTGAGCTTATAGGCAATATAAATCCTATCAAAGATGACGATTTTCACGTCAACGGAGAAAGGGTGCACGGATCCTTTGGTCTCCTTTACGATCCCGGCGAGCTGTGCCTCCTTATGGAGCAGACCGTTGATGATAAAACAAACGGCGTTATGCTTCGCCTAAAGCTGACCGAGGAGGATAAGATCGCCCGCATTGACCTATGCGATCCCGCGCTGTTTCGATACAGGGATTTTTTCACCTTCGTTTCCTTTTATCCCGCCAACGGCGGGACTTCACTGGATGAGGGGAAAATGCGCGTAAGCGAGCCGTACTATGCTGAGCTCCGTCTTTTTCTCGGAATGGTAGGAGAGGAATTCGACGAGTATGACGATATTCATATCCCCATGGAAAAATGGCGGGAATGCCTTGAAAAGTGGGAGAGGTTTTATTCCTTTAGAACCTTTGATGAAGCGTTTGAGGACGCTTGCGGCATTGATTACGATACCTTTACCGCAAAAGACGAGGAGGCGCTTCATCATCTGTTGGACATGGGGGATAACGTCTGGAAAAACCGCCAAGAGAACCCCGCGATGCTTCACGCTTTGATCGAATGGACCGAGAAATACAGTAAAATATGCGACGCCGTTAACGGTTGCGGCTTCTAAGAGAGGAGGGAGTGTATGAATATTATCAAAGCTATGGGGCTTGGTCGCCTTCTTCATGAGGATGTATGGCAACGTCTTGATGAGCATATTTGCAGCAATACCCGATACGTCGTCCCCGGGTATCAGTACAATTACCGCTTTTGCTCCTTCCCCGGGAACGTGGAATTCCATCGCTGTGAGGATCTTGACGGCAGGCATATCAACACGGATATTCATTTCAGCGGATACAACTGCTGGGGGCTTGAGGTGCGCGGAGCGTTGGACACCTCCTCCACCGCCCATTTTTACACGCTCATCAGCCGCGGCGGCGCGGATATTCCAGTAAGGTTGGTCAGCCCCGACATTTTTCCCGCCATCGAGAGGGGAGACGTGATCGACGGCCAGGTCGTTGCCTTTGCCAAGACCGTGGTAAGGATCGCGGAGGCCCAAGCAGACGGCCGCGTTACGGCCAGCGGGGAAAGGACCGCCACCCTCAACGGCCGCGTGGCGGACGTTGCGCGCACCGAGTTTGGCTTTGAGAATGAGGTGACCGAGCTTTGGGAGCTTGACGTGGATACCGAAAACGGCAAGATCACGGTGCTGATCCCTTGTGACCGCCTGGAGTTCTCGCCCGCGGTCGATGACCGTGTTCGAGTAAGCGGTGTCATTTCTATGGACGTTGCCATAGGGGAAAGGCATAAGAATGAAAGAGACCGCCCCTTCTACGAGGATCCGTATAAGGACGTGATCGCCGATGCCGATGAGGTGAACTACAGAAACGGCTTTGTCCCCAAGTACTTCAACGTTCAAAGGGTGATCATGCGTTGTATCGAAAGCGGCGACTACACCCGTCTTGCCCGTTGCTGCCGCGGCACGATCGATTATATCGGGATCGATTGGAGTGATGAATACACCCAGCGCTTCAGGGACGGCCTTGCAGAGGTGTTCCGATTGAATTTACCAAAGAGGATCGACAAGCTCGAGGTCATGCACCTCTTGTCCTGCGACAAGAAATGGCTTCTCGGGCACGACGTTATCGTTGTTTATTCCAAGCGCCGTCCGCATACCCTGATCCACTTTGGCGTTGATGAGAAGGGGCTCATATCCTCTCTTGAGTTCCTACCTGCGAAAGGGCACAAGCTCGGCATTGATCACGAGCTCCACCTACACGCGGTGCTGGCAGAAGCCATGTGCGGCGGAAAGCCCGACGCTTTGGAGGAGCATCTCGCGCCCAACTGCATGTACCGTTCCGACTATGCCGACGTATGCCTTGTGGGCGCTTGTAAGATCATTCGGCACTTAAAGGACGTTGTGGAGGCGCTGGAGGGAGAGCGCTCCTACACCTATAGACACGCTCTTGCTAAGGATGAGCTTTGCGATCAGGAGGATCTTGCTCTTATTTATCAAGGCAAGCATTGCACCGTCACTTATTACGAGGGTGAGGTGGCGTACGTCGTTTTCCTTATGTACAACGAGGAGCATAAGATCACCAACATTCTCCTCAGCCGCAGCCCCGGCTATTTGAACGCCTTCAACGGGGAGGACGTCAAATACCGTCCTCGTGCGAAAATAAGGAGCGTCACAGATATCCTCGCCGAGGTTTACGGCAGCACGGACACGGTGTGGTCGATGCGCGGGAACGACATCCCCGCCGTTGACGAGAACCGAGTATATGTGTGGAAAAAGGCCGATGAATTTGCGCTTGCCTGGTTTAGGGACAACGGGTATAAGGTGTCCGACACCGTTGTGCTTGAGGAATGCCTTGGCTATGCCTGTGAAAGAAGGGGCGTGGGATACGCGTTTTTCTTCTATGCCTACGGGGAGGAGCGCACCGTTACGCTGACCGCCGACCACTGCAAGCCGCTCCGTGACACCGAGCTCGCCAAGGGGCGGAGCGTGATCGTCATTTATCTCAGCGTGGCCAAAAAGACCGCGGAATCGGGCGAAACAGAATATACCGTTGGCCGTTACGGCGATCCCACTCATGCGGCTGAGCCGTGGCTTTTGACGGAGGTCATGGGAAAAAGCATTTTCCGCTTCTACCCCCGCAAGGAAATGATGGATCTGATCCCTCGGCTGGTGGCGGCGTTCAACACCAAGGACCTTGACGCTCTGCAAGCGATGTGCGCCGAGGACGTGTACCTCAAGACCTACGAGCAGAAAGGGAGGAGCTTGAATAGCGGCTTCTATAACTATCTGTCTTATATCAGAGATGAGCAAGGCATGGCGCGGCTTGCCTATTTGCGGTTGAACGACAATGTGTATTCCGTTGTTCCTTATCTTGAGGATTATGGATATATCGCCTTCAGCGTCAATGCCGAAAACAAAATTAACGGCATAACCGTTCACCCCTTTGACAACTCCTACCGAGAGCTTCTTGTTTCCGATGAGGTCATCACCCATTCCCCTGCCAATGAAGCACCACGGATCGTCTCGGTGGACTTTCTGCCCCCCTCGGACGTGTGCCGTTACTCCCTCCGCGCCGTCTTTGAAAACGGCGAGGTCAGGCGGTACGACCTTGCGGGAGACTTTGGCGACGGAGAGGTTACAAGGTATCAGTACGGGGTAATGACGGATAAGATCTTTGCCAACGGACGGCTTACCGACCATATCCCCAAACCAAAGTATGGGGGCGCTCGTTACGCGGAAAGAGGGCAGGGGATCGAGTTTATCAGCGGTGCCGCCATCTCGGCGCTTGAGGTGTATGAGAACGGGCATCCTATTGAAACATTCAATTATACCGGCATGGACGTCTTTTTGCGCCAGTCTGATTACGATGAGGGCGGCTTTGCCGTAGGTAGCATCCCGCACCTCGATCCTAAAGACCAGAGCTACCTGCTCAACCGAATTACAATGACGGCTACGGCCCTCCCCGAAAAATATCAGCAAACCCCCATTGGCGTATATCCGTTTTACGGTGGCTGCTCCGAGGGGCTTGTCATGGTAAGTGAAATGGGCGCGCTTGACCTTCAGTATCATCACAACCGCCACGCCTGCGCGGGGCTTTGGGGGTGGCTTGATACAAGCTTCCATGTGGTCATTGAGCCCAAATACGTGTACGCGATGAACTTCCGAAACGGGAGGGCTATCGTTTGCCGTGGCGAATGGAGCAAAAGCACCACGGAGGCCGGCGAGGAGCAGTATTGGTGCGAGAATGAACGGTGGGGCGTCATTGACCGGGATGAGAAGGAAGTCGTACCGTGCCGTTTTGATGAAATTTACGAAATTGACGATACCGACAGGTTGTATTTCGTGCACGAGGGCGGCTGGGAAAACGGCCACTATGCGATCTATGACATTGAGAAAAGCGCCACGATCCTCGTTCTTGATTTTGAGTACGATATGGGATACATGTTCAACGAGTGCTTCGTTACCGAGGATAGCGTTCTTTTGTTTGATAAGCACATCCCCGGAGAAGAAAAGGATCTGATCTATGCCTACGATCTGATCACCAAGAGGTGGATCTCCCACGGTGAGGAGATGCACGGCAGGACCTTCAACGGGGAAACGCGCTCGTCCGTTTACAGGGATGGGGAGGAGATCGTCATTTTCTGACCTGCTGCCGCGGCAAGACCAACGGAAGGTGCGCCCCTGCGGGGCGCGCCTTCCCCTACCCCAAGGGGCGCACTGCGTACGCCCCCCTTTTGGCTTTGGGCTTGCTGACATAAAACGGTCGGTGCGCTACGATAGAAAGAAATTCTGAAGAACACAGGAGAAGCTCATGCTGAACGTATGCTTTGAGAGGAGCGAATACGGCCTGCTCCGCTGGACACTGATGATGGAATACGAGGAGGAAACGCTTCCGTTTTTCTCCCATCTGAACATAGGGGGGATCCGCCCCGACGGCTTTGCGGAAGCGCGCCTCGCGGTGATCCGTATGATGAACCCCCACGCCTCCCGTGAGGTGTGGGAGGAGACGTGGCAGGAGGAGTGCCGGTGCTTTGAGGCGATCCTCCGCGCGGCGAGGGAGGACGGCGAGCTCCGTGTATGGGTCTCGCAGAACCCCGCATCCGTCTGCGGCTTTTTTTGCCTCATGTCGGCCCTTGAGGGGATCGACTGTAAGCTTTACTGCTTAGAAATTCCGAGAAGCATCAAAAAGAGGCCGGCGGGCTACGATACGACCTGGGATATGCTGGAGCCGCCGGAGGTCCTTGAGCAGCTGCGCCACCAGCGGGAGATCGGCCGTGCTGCGCGAGAATTTTTGGCGCGCGTATGGGAAAAGCTCTGTGAAGAAAACGCCGCGCTCCGTGTCAACGAGGAGGCGCTCATCAAGAGCGTTCCTGCCGATCACCTCGACGGTGAGATCCTTGCCGCTGCTCCCACACGCGGGGAGTTTTCAAAGCAGAGTCTTGTCGGCTGGGCCATGCGCAGCCGTCATTATATGTGGCCGGGCTTTATTGAGCAACGGATCGATGCGATGACAGAAGCGGGACTTTTCACAGTGGTGAGGTCCGAGCCCATAGGGGATGGGGTGATGGCTACGACCCTCCGCCTCTCCCAAGCGTGAGCCGTGGGAGCTTGCGCGTAAAAGGAAAGTATTATTTACATAAAGCGAGAAAATTATGCTGAACGTATGCTTTAGTGATAGCGAACAAGGGATGCTTCTTGAGGCCTTCCCTCATGAGGCGGTCGGCCGCGGCTTTGGTAACCTGGCTTATGGAGGCATTGAGGGGCGCCGCTTTCTGAAGGAGCGGCGGCGCTGGATGCGGGAGGTCTACGCCCGTTGGTTCGGCAAGGATGCCCTGAAGCAATGGAGGAGCGAATGCGCGGGCTTTCGGGCCGTTATTGAGACGGCAAGGCGTGAGGGAGAGGTCCGCCTTTGGTATGGGAGCACTCCCTTTGTCAAATGCGGGGCGTATCATCTCATTGCCGCCCTGCAGGAGGTGGACTGCCGCATCTACGTAGTGGAGATGCCACAGGAGCTCGGCACAAGGGAGCTCACGTGGGACAAGAGCTGGGGGGAGCTTGCACCGAGTGAGCTTGCGGCTTGCCTATCGCTGCAGCGGGAGCTTGACCGCCGCGAGCGTGCCGCGTTCACCGAGGAGTGGCGCCGCCTGGCAGAGGAAAACGCCGCGCTGCGCGTAAATCTTGGTCCCGAAAAACGCCTGACGAGCGTTCCCGCCGACTATCTCGATGGGGAAATATTAAAAAAGGCACCCACCGAGGGCGAATTTCGGATCGTGACCCTGATCGGAGAGGCGATCGGCGGATGTCCTCACCATATGCACGCAGTCTTTGTGTATTACCGCATTGAGGAGATGATCGCAAAAGGGATCTTCAAGGTGGTCGGTAAGAACAAAAGTGAGCCGCTGTGGATGCGGTGGATCCGCAGGGTCGACGCGGACTAAAGCGGGGAGGCGTGCATGGCACGCCTCCCTTTTTTGTGAGGGCGCCCCCTTTGGGGGCGTTTTTTCCTTCTTGGGTTGACACTGCGCACCGTTCGTGCTAAAATCAGTGTGAAGATTATGAGGAGGGCACCGATATGAACGAAATTTTGGGTATAGAAACGCTCGTCTTTGACGACGAGATCACACTGTGGTGGAAAAAGGAGAGCTTCACCTTTGCCGACGGCTACCGTCTCTACCTTGACGGCACCCTGCACGGCACCACCGATACCACGCACTACACCTTCTCGGACCTTGCGGCCGCCCGCACGTACACCGTACGCATCGAGGCAGAGAGGGCGGGCGCTCCCCAAGGGACGGCAGAGCTTACCGTCACCACCGCCAAGAAAAAGCGGCGGCTGGACGTAACGGCGCCCCCCTACCTGGCCGTGGGCGACGGCGTGACCGACTGCACGGCGGCCATCCAGAGGGCGCTTTGCGACTGCACGGCAAGGGACTGCGTGTATCTCCCTGCGGGCACCTACCTCACGGGGGCACTTGACGTTCATAGCCACACCGAGCTCTACCTTGCCGAGGGCGCTACCCTTCAGGGCAGCGAGAGGGCCGCCGACTACCTTCCGAAGATCGAGAGCCGCTTTGAGGGCACGCATATGCAGTGCTACCGCTCACTTCTGAACGTCGGCACGGTCGACCGTAACGGCGGCTACACCTGCGAGGACGTGGTCCTGCGCGGTCACGGCACCGTCTTTGGCGGCGGCCGCCCCCTGGCCACCGACATCCTGGAGACCGAGCGCGCCGCTCTTGCCACCTTCCTCGCGGAGAACGCCGACTACGTCAAGACCTGCGAGAACGCCAACACCATCCCGGGGCGCGCCCGCGGCCGCCTCATCCAGGTGGGCAACTGCCGCGGCGTTGTCATCGGCGGGCTGACACTCGGCTACGGTGCCTCCTGGCTTTTGCACTTCATTTACAGCCGCGATATCGTGACCTACAACTGCCGCATCATCTCGGCACCGACCTACGCGGAGGACGGCACGCTCCTGCGCGAGCCCGTCTGGAACGGGGATGGCTGGGACCCCGACTCCTCGGAGAATTGCGTGATCTTTGGCACCGCCTTCGATACCTACGACAACTCCATTGCCATCAAGTCGGGCAAAAATCCCGAGGGCAACGCCATCGCCCGTCCGACACGCGGGGTGTACGTCTTTGACTGCCGCGGTCTTGACGTGGCCATCGGCACCGAGCTTTCGGGCGGGATCGAGGACGTCTACGTCTGGGACTGCGAGCTTTTCGGCTACGGCATCAACATCAAGACCACACGGGACCGCGGTGCCTACATCCGGGGCGTCCACGCGCGCGACTCGCTCGTTACCTCGGTCATGGTGCGGACCAAGGTCAATTACAATAATGACGGGGAGAGCGCGGGCTGTCTCACGAAGATCTCCGACCTCACGTTTGAGAACCTGACCGTGACGGGCGTGTACGGCGGCACCGTAGAGAAGCCCCGCCGGATGACCCCCCTGAATTTTGACGGCTTTGATGAGCCGGAGGGTGCGCTCGAGGGCGTCCGCCTTAAGAACGTGCGCGTCCTCGCCAGCGACCTTGGCGAGCCGCTTCCCAACCATTTTCATAACGTTAAGGATCTTGTCATTGAGCCGTAAGAGGCAAGGAGGGCCCCATGGGGAAATTTGACGGCGTTCTCGTCTGTACCGATCTTGACGGAACGCTTTTTCGGAGCGATAAGACCGTCTCGCGCGAGAACCGCGAGGCCATTGAATATTTTAAGCACGAGGGCGGCGCCTTTACCTTTATGACGGGGCGTCTCCCCTTCTACGCGGAGAGCGCCTATCGGGCCGCCGCGCCCAACGTGCCCTACGGCTGCGCCAACGGCGGCGCCCTTTACGACGGGGAAGCCGGGCGCTACGTGTGGCGCTGTGAGCTTGACCGCCGCGCGCTGGCGCTTGTTGCGTGTGTTGCCGAGGCCTTTCCCGAGGTCGGCATCCAGATGAGCGCCTTCGAGAGGGCCTATTTCTCAAGGGAGAACGAGGTCATGTACCACTTCCGCCGTGTGACGGGCCTTGAAAACCTCGTCTGCCCGTACCGTGAGGTGGAGGAGCCGCTTTCCAAGGTCCTCTTTGGCATCAAAACGGAGGAGGAGCTGCTGGCCGTGGAGCGCACCCTGCGGAGTCACCCGCTGGCGGAGGAATTCGACTTCATCCGCTCGGAGACCCACCTCTTTGAGATCCTGCCGAAGGGCGTCCACAAGGGCCTTGCCCTCCAAAAGCTGGCCGAGCACCTCGGCATCGACCCCAAGATGACCGTGGCGATCGGGGATTACGACAACGACATCGGCATGTTCCGCACGGCGCACGTCGGTGTGGCGGTCGCCAATGCCTGCCCCGCCGCCCGTGCCGCGGCGGACTACGTGACCGTCAGCAATGAGGAAAGCGCCATCGCCCGCGTGATCGCGGAGCTGCCCCGCCTTTTGGGGCTCTGAAAGGAGAAAAGTTATGGGCGAAGCCACGCTGCACGCCTTCCGCCTGCACGAGAATCTGTATTTTATCGGGACCGAAGCGGTCTCGGTCCATCTTCTTGATACCGAGGCGGGCCTTGTCCTCATCGACACGGGCTACCCCGTAATGCGGGAGACGATCCTTGAAAATATCCGCGCCCTCGGCTTTGCGCCCGAGAGCATTACGGCCATTCTCCATTCCCACGCGCACGTCGACCACTTCGGCTCAACGCGGGAATTCGTGGCGCTTTCGGGCGCTGCCACCTATATGAGCCGCGTCGACGACGAGATCTTCAACGGCCCCACCGACCTCACCTGGGCCAAGGAGCTGGGGCTTCGGGTCATTCCCCCCTTCCACTCCGACGTCCTCGTCGAGGACGGGGACGAGTTCACCTTCGGCAAAACGCACGTGCGTTGCCTGCTCACCCCCGGCCACACGGCGGGCACGCTCTCCTTCTTTATTACGCTTCCCGACGGCACGGTCGCCGCGATGCTGGGCGGCGCGGGCTTCAACACGATGTCCACCCCCTTCCTCTCGGCCTACGGGCTCCCCGCCACCTGCCGCGAGGACTTCCGCCGCTCGCTCCGCCGCCTCTCGGCTGAGAGGTGTGAGCTTGTGCTTGGCAACCACCCCGGGCAGACCAACACCCTCGGCAAGATGTGGAAGGCCGAGGAGGGTAAGGACGTGCGGGACGCTGACGAGTGGGGGTGCTTTCTCACCTCGCTCGAGCGCGGGCTTGATAAGCTGATAGAAAGGGACCCGATCCCCGCGACCTGACGCCGCCCGCGTCATGCCCGCCCCCTTGGCGCCGTTTTTGCCAAAACAGCAAAGTAAGATTTACAAAAAGAGGATTTTATGCTGAAAGAGCTTCTTTCCGAGAAAAACTATCTCCCCATCCTTACCCACGGGGATGGCACCCCCGTCACAAGAAAGACCTGGGAGAAGCGCCGCGGGGAGCTGCGCCGCCTCCTTGAGACCTACGCCTACGGTAAAACGCCCGCCGTTGACGTTACCGTCCGTGCGGCTGGCACCGTCCGCGGTTTCTACACCTGCGCCGGCAAATGCACCGAGGAGCGTGTGACGCTGGTCTACACCACCCCCAACGGCGAGGGGAGCTTCCCCGTGCAGATCTTCACGCCCACGGCCGTCCCCCACCCGCCCGTCATTCTCCACATCGCGTTTGGGGAGGCGCCCCACTGCTACATTCCCGTGGAGGAGATCGTGGAGCGCGGCTGGGCGCTGGCCGTCCTCGATTACGCCGCGGTGGTCAATGACCGCGGCCACGGTGACTTTTCGGACGGGGTCGCCGCCCACTTTGGCACCACCGCCGCCCGCGCGAAGGACGAATGGGGCAAGATCGGGATGTGGGCCTTTGCCGCCTCCCGCGTGCTGGATTATCTCATAGCCGCGCGCCCCGGGCTCAACACCGAAAGGTGCGCCGTCATCGGCCACTCGCGCCTTGGGAAGACCGCCCTGTGGTGCGGTGCGCTGGACCCTCGCTTTTTTGCCGTTATCTCCAACAACTCGGGCTATGGCGGCGCCGCCTCCTCCAAGCATGGGGCGGGGGAGCGCATCACCGACTTCCTTAAGGCGGGCTCCTGGGACTGGTTCTGCGAGGCCTTCAAGGACTACGCCGACCGCGAGGACGATAAGCCCTACGACCAAAGCTTCCTCCTCTCGCTCATTGCCCCGCGCTATCTCCTTGTCGGCTCGGCCGAGCTTGACAGCCACGCCGATCCCGCCTCGGAATTCCTGACGACCCTGCACGCCTCCCCCGTTTGGGAGCTGTTGGGCGAGCGCGGCCTCGTCACCCCTGACGAGCTGCCAAAGCCGGGCGCCTACCTTGGGGAGGGGAGCATCCTCTACCACTACCGCCGCGGCACGCACTACCTCTCGCGGGAGGACTGGGCGGCCTACCTTGATTTTCTGGACAGCAAGCGATAAAGGAAAAAGAACGGAGAACGCACAGCGTTCTCCGTTCTTTTTTGAAAACCGTCTCCCGAAAGCCGACAAGGGGGGGAAAGCTTTTGAGAATTTGGGGCAGAATATAATGGCTGAGAAAACAGGGGGAGACAGAGCATGAAGAAAAAGACCGTCGGCATTATCGGGGGGATGGGCCCCCTGGCAACGGCCGACCTATTTAAAAAGATCATCGAAAATACCGAGGCGGAGAGTGACGGGGAGCATCTGCGGATCCTTTTGGACAACAACACCGCGATCCCCGATAGGACCGCGGCCATTCTCGGCCGTGGGCGGAGCCCCGTGCCAAAGATGCGGGAAAGCGCCCTCTCGCTTTGGGCGATGGGGGCGGAGCTGCTGGTGATGCCCTGCAACACGGCGCACCACTTCCATGCCGAGGTGCAGGCCGCCGTGGGGATCCCCCTGCTCCACATGATCGACCTCACGCGGGACGCCCTCGTAGCGCGTGGCGTGCGCACGGTGGGGCTCCTCGCCACCGAGGGAACGGTCAAAAGCGGCATTTACGCCGCCTCCCTCCGGGAAAGTGGCCTCTCGCTCCTTCTGCCCGATGAGCGCGGGCAACGCGCCATCACCGACCTCATCTATAACGGCGTCAAGGCGGGAAGGCAGGATCACGACATCGCCCCCGCCCGCGCCGCCATGGAGGACCTCCTCTCCCGCGGGGCAGAGCTTCTGCTTCTCGGCTGCACCGAGCTTCCCGTGGCGGTAGAGAGGTACGACCTTCGGTATCCGACCTGCGATCCGACGTTGGAGTTGGCAAAGGCAACCGTCCGCCTCGCTTCTCGCGGGTAAATTTTGGCATAAATTCCCGTCCGCTCCCCTTGACGTATGAAAATACGCCGGCGGGTCACGGCCAAAAATTTCTGCACAAAATTTTCTCCGCGAGCGGGTAAATTTCGGCATAAATTCCCGCTCCCTCTCCTTGACGTATGGAAATACGCCGGCGGGTCACGGCCAAAAATTTCTGCACAAAATTTTCTCCGCGAGCGGGTAATTTTCGGCATAAATTCCCGCTCCCACCCCTTGACGTATGGAAATACGCCGGCGGGTCGCAGCCAAAAATTTCTGCGCAAAATTTTCTCCGCGAGCGGGTAAAATTCGGCATAAATTCCCGCTCGCTCCCCTTGACGTATGGAAATACGCCATCACCTCACAAACGGCAATTTCTCCACGAAATTCCCACGCTCTTGGCGGCGGATTTTGGTATCGGTCGCGCCTCTTTCACACGCGACGTACGGAATTTCTCGATGCCAACTGCCGCGCTAATGGCACAAAAAAGACAGAGAACACGGTTCTCTGTCTTTTTTTCTTACCCTAAGATCGGATCGGAACAGAATTCGGCTACGGGGGCTTCGATGCCGTCGGTCTCAAAAACGAGGATCTCGTTCTCGCCCTCGCGGAGAAAGGGCGCGGGAACGTAGAGGGTCTGCGTGGGGCCTGCATCGTTATAATAGCGGCCGATGTTTTTGCCGTTGACCGTGACAAAGCCCTTCTTAAGACCGCACGTGCGGAGGAAGGTGTCGGCGGGGGCGCCCTCGACCGTCAGGGTGGCACGCAGAAACGCTGGCGCGCGGACGCCGCCCTCGGGGATCGGAGCAAAGGAAAGGCGCGAAAGGTCGGTCATCGGCAAGGGGTAGGTCTGCCAGCCGAAGTGATAGAAATTTCCGAGGCGTACACCGCGCACACCCTTGCGGTCAAGGAGGTGTGGGCCGTAATTGACGCGCCCCATATTCTCGCAAAGGATATCGAGCTGCAAGGTCTCGCCGTCGCGAGGGCCGAGGATCGGCTTTTCTTCCTCGGCGGGCGGCGCCCAGCGGAGGTAGGAGGCGATGCGCTCCCCGTTTAGATAGACGTCGGCCTTATCGTGGAAGGCCTCCAAGGTGAGGGGACGGGGGTCGAGCGGCCCCTTGACGTGCGTGCGGTAGAGGATATAGCCGTAGCTCTGACCGAGGTCTTCCATAAACCGAGGGGTGGGAGTACTGACGGGCGAGGCGATGGCCTCAAGGTTTTCAAGAAGGGGCGCGGCCTCGGTGAAGCGCACCCGTCCGTAGGCGGCCTTTCTCGTCTCGCTTGCCGTGAGGGCGGGCGGGGCGCCGTAATAACGCGTTACCATATCACGCAGGGCGTAATAGGTCGGGGTACGGTCGCCTGCCTCCGTGAGGGGCGCGCCGTAATCGTAGCTTGTGACGGTGGGCAGATAGCGGTCGCCGTAATTGGCACCGTTCATAAAGCCAAAGTTGGTGCCGCCGTGGAACATATAGAAGTTGAAGGAGGCGCCCATACGGAAGAATTCCTCAAGGTCACCCGCCGTCTCCTCGACCGTGCAGAAGTGATGCTCCTCGCCCCAGTGGTCAAACCAGCCGCACCAGTATTCACCGCACATCAGGGGCTGGTCGGGGCGATACTGCTTCAGAAAGCCGAGCCGCTCATGGGGCCTCGAGCCGAAGTTGGCCACCGCCAAAACGCCGTCCAGCGTTCCGCCCTGCATCATCGAGTAGCAGGGGCCGTCCGAGGTGAAGTACAGGCAGTCCATGCCGTGCCTCTCGTAGATCGCCTTGATGGCGCGGAGGTAGTCCTTATCGTTGCCGTAGCTGCCGTACTCGTTCTCGACCTGGAGCATAAGAAGCGGCCCCCCCGCCGAGCCGAGATAGGGACGGACGCGCGGCAAAAGGGCGTCGTAATAGCGCTCGACCTTGGAGAGAAAGAGGGGATCGTTACAGCGGAGCGCCATATCTCCGTAGGTCAGGAGCCACGCGGGAAGACCGCCGAATTCCCACTCGGCGCAGATGTAAGGCCCCGGGCGGAGAATGACGTCCAGCCCCACGGCGGCGGCCTCGGCGATGAAGGCGGCAACGTCGAGGTTGCCCTCAAAATCAAACTCGCCCTCGCGCGGCTCGTGCAGGTTCCAGGGGGTGTAGGTCTCGACCGTATTGAAGCCGCATTCGTAGAGCTTTTGGAGACGGTCGCGCCAGTACTCGCGGGGAATGCGGAAGTAGTGCATCGCGCCCGAGAGGATCGTGTGTGGCTCTCCGTTCAGGTAAAAGCGGTCGCTGTCGTAGGTCAGGTGTCTCATCGGCGGTTTCTTCCTTTCTCAGGTGGATAGCTTCTCCGCGATTCGCCCGTTGAGGGTGCGGCGGAAGGCAAGGAGCTTTTCGGCGCTTTCGGGGTGGGTGCGGAAGGTCACCTCGCCAAAGGCCTCACGGACGAGGGCGTGGGCGGCGCGCTTGCCTGCCAGGCGCTCATAGAGGAGGAGGGCGCGCATATCGCAGATGGCCTCGTAAAACACCTTTTGGCGGATGGAGGGCAGGCAGGTCCCGTCGAGGGCGGGGTACACGAGGGAGGAGGTGCCGGGGTTGGCGCCGCCGTAGCCGCAGGCATCGAGCGTGGGGTCAGTAAAGCCCCGGGAGAGGATGCTGTACCAATAGTTATAGCCCCAGTGCAAAAAGCCCTCCACACCGTGGAAATACATCTGGATACCCAGCATACGGTTGCGCTCGCCCGAGCAGTTCAGCTTGCGGTTGGAGAGGCCGCCCTCGGTCTGGCCGCCCGTGTAGTAGGCCCAGAAGTGCTTGGCCTTACCGCAGAAATCGGCAATGCTTTCGGTACAGACGATGGGCAGGGGCACCGTGCCGTCCTCGTAATACTCGTAATGCGAGAGCGCATCCCCGACGGTGTAGCCGTCAAGCAGACCGCCGAGCAGCGCCTTGGCGCGCTTATAATTCTCGTGCGTTTGGGGGCCGGGCTCATCCGAGATGTGGAAGATGAAGCGGTCATCCAAGCCCCTTTCCTTAAGGTGGGCAAGGAGGGCCTTGAGGTAGGAGCGCAAAAAGCGCCCGTATTCCTCGTCGGTGGCGTCGGTCTCCCAGCCGAAAAGGCGCACCTCCCGTCCGCCGACCCTACCCACGATCTTCGGGGCGTGCTTGGCCCCCCACTGGGTAAAGAGGTGGGAATGCTCAAAATGCGTGACACCCGCCCGAAGAGCAATGTCCATATAGCGGTCAAGGAGGGTAAAGTCAAAGCGGTAGTGGCCGCGCACACGGGCCACGCCGATAAGCTGCACCGTCATGCGCTCACCCCCCACGGGCGTGTCAAGCGGGGGCGTGAAGCAGGGGGTAAAGAGGACGTTCATGCCGTGGCGGGCGCCGACCCGCACGTAGGACTCAAAGATCTCAAAAAACCTATCCGAGAAGGGGGCAACGCCGTAGGCATCGCACAGGCAGTCCGCGTGGAACCAGCTGGTGTACTTCAGCTTCTGCCGCGGAAGCCGCGCCCCGATGACCGTGAGCGTCAGCGCGCACTCGCCAAGAAGGCCGCCGCCCTTGCTCGCGTGGAAGGTGATCCTTATGGGATAGGTGCCGCCCGCCAGCGCTCGCCCCTCCTCGTTCACCGTCAGAAAGAGCGCCTCCCACGACTCGCTCCGTGCAAAGAGGGGGGCATCGCCCGCCTCCACGGTAAACTCCTCGGGCCAGGGGTAACGGACGGTCGTGAGGGGGGCGTTGGTCCTTTTGGGGATGAGAATGTCCCCGATGAGCCCCGCGCGGCACTCGTCGTCAAGCTTCGGGTCCTTTGCTTGGGGGACGGGCACGTGCCGCACGGAATAGAGAGAGACGGGGAGGTCGGTCTCCACCCGCACGTAAATGCCCGTGGCGTTGGCGTAGGTGGGGGAGAGCTTGTACGCCACGGCAAAGGAAAAGGGCTCGTTGGCCAGGCAGGAAAGCCCTGCGGTGTCCATGGCCCTCGGCTCGACCTCGGGATACAGCTTTTCAAGAGAGGAGGTGATGACGGCGGTAATGGCGGACATACGGGAGCTCCTTTCGCGCTTTTTCTTCATTATAGCATACTTTTGCGGAATGGAAAGAGAAATTCGGACGAAGATTCGGGAAAATCGGCTTCAAAAGGGCGGTCCTCCGCGCTATTCGATGAACGCCGAGGAGCTTGACGTCTGCTTTTCCGAGCTTTTGTCCATGGTGGACAGGGCCCTTGCCCTCGGGGTGGACCGAATTCCGCTGTTCAAGCCCCACTTCACCGAAAAAACCGTCAAACGCGCGCACGAAAACGGCATCAAATGTAACGTTTTCTTTGCCTATTATGCTGAGGAGGCCAAGCGCTACCGCGCCATGGGCATCGACGGTATCCTGACAAACGATCCTCCTTCGGTGAAAAACGCGTTGGGCGAAGGAGAGAAGCGCCCGTGCCGCACGCGGCCCTTTTACGTGAGTGCTTGTCCCTCGCCCGTAAGGACGGCGTGGTCAAGGAGAGAGAGCGTAACGCCACCGCCGCGGGGAGCCAGGTCGAGAACGATAAGCTCGTTGTCCCTTTCCCGCAGGAGCGCTCCCGGGAGATAAAGCGTTTTTTGGGGCCCCGCCTCGTCATAGCGCCCGAGGTTTTTGCCGTTCACAAAAAGGTAGCCGTGGCCAAGCCCCTCGGTCAGCACGTAGGTGTCGACCCCCGCCTCGGCATCAAAGCGGGCGCGGAGAAAGCAGGGGATATCGGGGCGCGGAAGTCCCTCCGCAAGGGTAAGGCCCGTAAGGTCGTCAAGCGGCAGGGTGCGCGTCTCGTATCCGAATAGCATGGAATCCACGTACGTGAGCGCCTCCTCCATACCCTTCCTTTCCTCGGGAATGAGGCGGCCGTGGTTGATGCGCCCCAGGTTCTCGCACAGCGCATCGATGCGCCGCTCCTTCCCCGTGGGGACAAGGGCGGGGCCACCGCGGAAGAGGCCGACCCCCGCCGCCCGCCGCGTCAGGCCGCGGTCGCGGAGAAAGGTGGCGAAATACTCGCCGTCGGCAAACAGGGTCACGCGGTCGCGGTAGCGGTGGGGCTCAAGGTTATAGGCCCCCTCGGTAAAGGCGGGGAGAGTGGTCGTGTAAAGGATCAGGCCGTAGCTTTCGCCAAAATCCTCCATAGGACGGGGGCGGTGCGTTCTCTCACGGTGGGTGGTGAGGGCATCGAGACTAGAAAACAGCTCGGCGCACTCGGTGAGAGGCACGGTGAGCGCCTGCGTTTTGTGCTCGGGCGCGGTGTGCGGCCGCCGTGGCTTACCGAGGAAGTCGTCAAGGACGTCACGGCAGAGAAAGTATTTTTCGGTGGGATAGCCCGCCTCGTCAAGGAGGGCATCGACATCGTAGGAGGTCGCCATAGGAATATAGCGGTCGGGTGTGCCCTCGCGCGGACTGTAGGATCTGCCGAAATTGGCACCGCCCATAAAGCCGAAGTTGGTGCCGCCCGAGAACATATAAAAGGAACCGCTCGCTCCCATCGCCAGCGCCTCACGGAAGGCCTCGGCCGTGTCGGAAGCGTCGCGAGGAGTGTAGGGCTCTCCCCAGTGCATGGAGCGCCCCGCCCAGAATTCTCCGACAAAGAGGGGGCTGTCCTTGGCGTAGGCACGGACGGCGGCCAGCGCCGAAGACCCTGCGCCCTGCGTCCCACGGTAATTGACGCCGACAAAGCCACCCGTTTTTTCGCGCCCGAAGGTCAGCATTTGGGGCGCCTGCCCGTCGGTGGTATAGAGGGGGACGTCCACGCCGCGCTCACGGAGCATAGCGGCTAAGGCGCAAAGATACTCGTCATCGCAGGCGTAGCTTCCGTATTCGTTCTCGACCGCCACCGCAAGGATCGGTCCGCCCCTTGTCGAAAGGTAGGGGAGGAATTCGGGCACCAGGCGGTCGTAATAGCGGCGGACGGCGGAAAGGTAGGCGGGGTCGGAGGAGCGGAGAGTCATGCTCCTGTCGGCAAGCAGCCGCGCGGGAAGCCCTCCAAGCTCCCACTCGGAGCAGATGTAAGGAGAGGGGCGGAGCAGCACGTAAAGGCCAAGGCGTTTGCAAAGCGTAAGGAAGGCGGCCAGGTCCAGCTCGTTTTCAAAGCAGAAGTGCCCCTCGCTCGGCTCGTGGGAATTCCACGGCACGTAGGTCACGATGGTGTTAAGACCGAAGTCGCGGGCCGAGAGAAGGCGGCGCTCCCAGTCGGAGGGCATGCTGCGAAAATAATGGATCTCCCCCGCCAAAATGCGGAAGGGCTCGCCGTTAAGATAAAAGCCGTCGGCATCAAAGGAAAGAAGCGATGGTTTCACGATAAGGTCTCCTTGTTATGGAATTATGAAAGAGATCTCGGGCCTTCCCCCCCAATTATAGGGTGGCGGGCGAGTTTTGTCCATATTTTTCACACTGAAAAATATGGACAAAACTCTTTTTCGTGCTATAATAAGGGCAAGGATAAGAAAAAGGGCAGGTGATGCGTGTGTTTACCTATTTCCCGCACGGCCAGGGCAGCTCGGAGGTGTACAGCGACCGCTACCTGGCGATCAACAGCTTTAGGAGCTATGAGGACCTCAAGCACTGCGACATCCGCCGCCCCCGCGGGCGCGTTGACTACCAGCTCATCTACGTGCGGAGCGGCCTGCTCACCGTTTTTGACGGGAAAGAGGAAATGGCCGTGGGCGCGGGCAGGATCTGCCTTTTCCGCCCGCATGAGCCGCAGTTCTACCGCCTTGGTGAGTCCCCCCTTTCCTTTTCCTTTATCCATTTCACGGGGACCGAGGCCGCGCGCCTTGTCGCCTTTTTCACCGAGCGGGTCTATACCGTTGGGGATTTTTACGAGTTTGAGCGCTATTGCGACAGGAGCCGCGAGCACTTCCGTGCCGACGACACCTACCGCCAGCTCCTCTATGAGGGCGAGCTGATCGCGCTTTGCGCCCGCCTTTCCGAGCGCGTGACGGTGGACGAGGACCTCGCCCGCGCGCATGACCGCATGGCCCCCGTCCTGCGCTTGATGCGCTCGGAGTGTGAGGTGCGGCGGCAAAATCGGGAGCTGGCGCTCCTTACGGGACTTTCCGAGCAGCAATTCCTGAAGCTCTTCAAAAGCGTGACGGGGACCACCCCCCAGCGCTATTACGCCGACCTTTTGATCGAGCGGAGCCGCCACCTGCTCTCGACCACCGACCACACGGTGGGGGAGGTGGCCGCCCTTTGCGGCATGGAGGATACCCTCTATTTCAGCCGCTTTTTCAAAAAGCACACGGGCCTTTCTCCGCGGGAATACCGCAAAAGGACGGCGGAATAAAAAAGGACCGTGCTGTGGCACGGCCCCTTGCCGATATTAAAGAAGCTCCTCGTCGTACACGGCGCGGCACCCCCCGATGAAGGGCGGGCGCGTTCTGGCGGCGGTGAGGTGCGCCTGCCCGATCGCGCGGACGGAAAGCCGCACGGGCACGGCCACCCGCTTAAGGTGCATGCCGATCAGCGTATCCCCAATGTCAAGCCCCGCGTGGGCGCGGATCGTTTCAATGACCACGGGGTCGGAAAAGCGCGCGTAGGCCGCCGCGGCAAGACTGCCGCCCGCCTTCGGCTGGGGGACGGCGTTCACGGGCTCGGCCATCGGTACGGCGGCCCGCTCGACCACCAGCGCACGGTTGAGGTGCTCACAGCACTGCACGGCAAGAAAAACGCCGTGCTCCTCGGCCGCGCGGACAAGGCCCGAAAGGATCGCCTCGGCCGCCGTCGGGTCGGAGCCCTTGCCGATCGTCTCACCGACGACCTCGCTCGTTGAGCAGCCCACCACCAGAATATCGCCACGGCGGAGCCCTGCCACACGGCAGAGCTCGCAGGCGGCGGCGTAGCACGCGGCGGTAAGATCGGTTTGGTTTTTCATAGCGTTCACCTCGGTTTTTATTGGTTTCATTGTACCACCGTCCACGGGAAATTGCAAGGGGCGGCGGTAACAAAATCTTAGATAAAGGAAAAAACAGTATGAAGCGTTATACCTTCCTCGATGCCCCCATCCGTGTCCTCGGCGTTCCTCACTTTGAGGAAAAGCGCGTCCTGCGCCGCCTCCCCGAGGAGATCGCCAACCGCTACTGCGGCGTCCTTGGTGCCTGGCCGCGCGTGGGACTTCGCTGTGCGGGCGGGCGCCTTGCCTTCCGCACGGACTCCGCAACCCTCAGGATCGGCGTGGAGCTTTCGACCCTCGCGCCCGATATTGGCATGGCGATCTTTGCCTGCCAGTCGGTCAACGTCCTGGTCGGTAACTACCCGAACCTGCGCTATGCGGGCCTCGTCTATCCCGCGAAGTATGAGAATAAGAGCTTTGAGGGCGTGGTGAGCAAGTCCTCGCGCATGGAGGACGTCACGCTCTACCTCCCGATGGCCGAGCTCATTGAGAACGTCTGGATCGAGATCGAGGACGGTGCCGCGATCGAGGCGCCCACCCCCCCGAAGCACTCCCGCCCGCTCGTCTTTTACGGCTCCTCGATCACCGAGGGCGCCCACGCCTGCCACCCCTTCAGCGCTTACACGGCGCTCCTTTCCCAGCGCCTTAGCGTTGATTACTACAACTTCGGCTTTTCGGGCAGCGCCAAGGGGCAGTTAGACATTGCCGAGTACACCACCACCTCGATATGAGCGCCTACATCATCGACTACGACCATAACGCGCCCGACGTCGAGTACCTCCAAAAGACCCACGAGCCCTTCTTCCGCTGCATCCGCGAGAGAAAGCCCGATACCCCCATTATCCTCACCTCGCTCCCGAACTTTGAGCATAAGCCACAGGCGAAGGAGCGCCGCGAGGTCATCCGCGCCACCTACGAGAGGGCCGTGGCCGCGGGCGACAAGAACGTCTACTTCATTGACGGTGAGACCTTCTTCGGCACCGAGGAGCGCTACCTCTGCACCACCGACACCTGCCACCCGAACGACCTTGGCCACTATCTGATGGCCAAGGGCTACGAGCCGATCCTCCGTAAGATCCTCGAGGGCTGACGCCAAGGGGCATTGCCAAGGCAATGCCCCTTTGTATTTTCTATAAGAAAAAATCCCCGCACCCCTTGCATTCCCGCGGGAGGTATGCTACTATCAAGGTAACCACCAAAAAGGAGTACGCTATGAGCAAGATTACCGTTGATCTTCAAAAGCCCGTCGGCCCTATGAAGCCGATGCACGCCGTCAATAACGGCCCGATCCACAAGTTTGGGGCGCATCAGCGCATCTCAAACCTTGACGCCTTCATAGAGGCGGGCATCCCCTACGCAAGAAATCACGATGCCTCCTTCAACGCGAACTACGGCGGCAACCACACGGTGGACGTCAACTTCATCTTCACCAATTGGGATGCCGACCCGACCGACCCTGCGTCCTACGACTTTGCCTGCACCGACTACTATATGAAGGTGCACGAGGCGGCAGGGCTCAAGCCCTTTTACCGCCTGGGCACGCGCATCGAGCATGAGGTCAAAAAGTACAACACCCTGCCCCCGAAGGATTTCAAAAAGTGGGCGGTCATCTGTGAGCATATCATAAGGCACTACAACGAGGGCTGGGCCGACGGTATGCATATGGGCATCGAATACTGGGAGATCTGGAACGAGGCCAGCTCCGAGGAGGACGATGCCGAGCCCATCAAGAAATGCTCCTGGGGCGGCACCGCGGCCGAGTTTTACGAGTTCTTCCGCGTGGCTTATACCCACCTCAAGGAGAAGTTCCCGCACCTGAAGATCGGCGGTCCCGCCGTCAACACGCTCTTCCATCGCGGCGCGTGGGTGGACGGGTACTTCAAGGCCCTTGGCGACCTTCGCCCCGACTTCTTCTCCTGGCATTGCTACGGCGCCGATATCCCGAAAATGAAAAAGGCCATCCACCTGGCCAAGGACTTCCTTGACCGCTGGGGCCACACGGGCGTTGAGAGCATCCTCAACGAGTGGAATTACGTCAAGGGCTGGGACGGCGACGCCTTTGTCGAGTCGCTCCGCACCATCAAATCACTGAAGGGCGCCGCCTTTGTGGCCGCCACGATGCTGATGAGCCAGTATGAGCCCGTCGATATGCTGATGTATTACGACGCCCGTCCGAGCGCCTGGAACTGCCTGTTCTCGACCGATATGGTCTCGGATAAGCTGAAGGGCTACTACCCCTTCTATATGTTCAACCAGCTCTATCGGCAAAAGACCGCCGTGGCCGTAGAAAGTGACGATGAGGACGTGTACGCCGCCGCCGCCGCGGGGGACGAGCAGGCCGTGATGCTGACCTACTACAGTGACGACGATACGATGCCCGAAAAGACGGTAACGGTGGAGCTTTGCGGCACGGCCGCCGGCCGCCGCCTGGAGGTCTACCGCCTGGACGATAAGTACAATGCCGACCTCTGCTTTGGTGAGCCCGTCACGGGAGAGAGCCACACCGTCACCCTCCGCATGCCCCTCTACACCACCGCCCTTTTGAAGATCGTTAAGGAATAAAAAAAACCGAGGCCGTACGGCCTCGGTATTTTTTTCACTTTCCGTCATCGCGACTTCAGCGAGGCGCGGAACTCGGAGGGGGTCATGCCCGTCACACGGCGAAAAACGCGCGAGAAGTACTGCGGATTGTCAAAGCCGAGGCGGTCGGAGATCTCGGAAAAATTCATGGTGCCCTCGCGAATGAGGCGCCGCGCTGCGGCAATGCGCTCCCGGGTGGCGGTCGCGGCGATCGTGTCACCCGTTTGCTCGCGGAAAAGGCGGCAGAGGTAGCTTTTGCTGTACCCAAGGCGCGCGCACAGCTCCCCGATCGAGAGGGGGGCCTCCGCCCGCTCGGCGATTGTGCGCCGCACCTCGGTCACGAGGTGGTTTTCCATGCTTTCCTTGGAGGGAAACACGGCGGGGCGCGCCCCCTCGGCCGCCGAACGGAGAAGCAGGATCAGGAATTCCTCAAGGTAGAGCTTCACCAGCTGCTCAGCGCCCACGGGCGCGCTCTCGCGGCGGACAAGGCGGCGCAGCGTGGGATCGTTGCGGGGCAGGACGTACGCCCCCTCCGCCTCCCGCATCATGCCCGAGATGAGGGGCGTCATACCGGTGTCAAGGCGCGTGCGGTAGCGCTCAAACGACTGCATCGCCGCCGAGGTGCAGACAAAGGAGATGACAAAAAAGTTGGGTGCCGAGCCGTGGGCGCGGATCGCGTGGAACTCGTGGGGCTTGTGAAAGACCAGCTCCCCCTGCGAGAGAAGAAGCTCCTCGCCGTCACGGCTGACCATGACCTGCCCGCGGTCAACGTACACCATCTCCCAGAAATCGTGGCTCTCGCCCGCAAAGGTAAAGCTCTTGTCAAACTCGTAATAATGCACCGTGACAATGCGGGAGACGTTGAAAACGCCCGTCGGTGATGTTTTGATGTAGGTAGCTTTCATATTCGTGCTTCCTCATTTTTCTTGTGGAAAAAAGTGAACGGATAGGGCAAAAAAATATCTGTCGCCGGCGCGACGGATGCGGTATCATTATTATAGCACACCGCCAAAGAAAAAATCAAGGAGTTGACTATGAAAAAGGGTATCAGCATCTGGTCCTTTGCTCCCGCCCCGCTGGCCTCGGCGTTTGCGCTGGCCAAGGACGCGGGCTTTGAGGGGGTGGAGGTCGCCCTCGATGAGACGGGGGAGGTCTCGCTCACCTCGACCGAGGGGGAGCTTCTGGCCGTCCGCCGCACCGCCGCCGACGCGGGCATTGCGCTTTACAGCGTGGCCTCGGGCCTTTACTGGCAGCATTGGCTGACCGCCGATGACGCCGCCGAGAGGGAGAAGGCCAAGGACATTGTGAAGCGCCAGCTGGATACGGCCGCCGCCCTCGGCGCCGATACGATCCTCGTTCTCCCCGGCTGCGTGAACGCCTTTTCGGATCCCGAGAGGATCGTGGATTACGCCGCGGCGTATGACCGCGCCCTGGAGGCGATGCGGGAGCTTGCCCCCTATGCCGAGGGCGTGGGCGTTTCGATCGGCCTTGAAAACGTTTGGAATAAGTTCTTGACCTCGCCCCTCGAGCTGCGCGACTTCATTGACCGCGTGGGCAGCCCCTTCGTCGGCAGTTACCTTGACGTTGGCAATATTCTCGCGAACGGCTATCCCGACCAGTGGATCCGCATTCTTGGCGAGCGCATCAAAAAGGTCCACTTCAAGGACTATCGCACTGCCGTCGGCGGCCTTGACGGCTTTGTCGACCTTCTTGCGGGGGACGTCGATTACCCCGCCGTGATGCGCGCCCTTTGTGACGTGGGCTATGACGGCTGGGTCACGGCCGAGATGATCCCCGCCTACCGCCACCACACCTCGGCGATCCTCTACAACACGTCCTACGCTATGGACAGAATTTTAGGAAGAAGGTAAAGAGTATGTTGAAAATCGGATTGATCGGCTGCGGCTTTATGGGGACGATGCACGCCGACTGCTATAAGAACATGGAAGGCGTCACCCTCGCCGCCGTCGCAGACCTTCGCCGTGATAAGGCGGAGGCGGTGGCCGAAGGCACCGACGCCGCGATCTATGCGGACGGCCGTGACCTCATCGCCACGGCGGAGGTGGATGTCATCGACGTCTGCCTGCCGACCTACCTCCACACCGAGTATGCGCTCCTTGCGATGGATCGGGTGAAGTACGTCTTTATCGAAAAGCCCGTGGCACTCACGGCGGAGGAGGGCCACGCCCTTCTCGAAAAGAGCCAAAGGACGGGCGCCCACGTGCAGGTCGGCCAGGTCATTCGCTTCTGGGACGAGTACGTGGAGCTCGGCAAGATCGTCCGTGAGGGGACGCTCGGCCGTGTGGTCAACGCCTCCTTCCGCCGCCTCAGCCCCCGCCCCACCTGGGGCTGGGAGGAATGGCTTCTGGACACCGCGCGCTCGGGCGGTGCCGCGCAGGATCTCCATATCCATGACGTCGATTACGTCCTTTCGCTCTTTGGTGAGCCGCGCCGCTTCTTCTCGGTGAAGAACACTCTCGGCGAGAAGAATTCCTACGTCCATACCCTCTTGCAGTATGAGGACTTTGCCGTCAGCGTGGAGGGCACGTGGGATCTCCCCGCCGCCCGTCCCTTTGAGGCGGCCTTCCGCGTGGTGTTTGAGCGCGGCGTCATTGAGAACGCGGGCGCGGGCTTCCTTCGGTACGATGCGGACGGCGCCCACCCGATCGCGATCGAGAAAAAGGAGCTGGCGGGCGGCTACAAGGGCGACAATATCTCGGACCTTGGCGGCTATTACAACGAGCTTCTTTACTTCACGGAGCGCGCCAAGGCGGGCGAGCCGATCGCGTGTGCGACCCTGGCGGACGGCGTTTCCTCGCTTGAGTTCCTTTTGCGGGAGCTTGCTTTTCAAGGTTGAAGAAAAAATCCCCCACAGGGGGGATTTTTTCTTTGCTTTT
>JAFQWT010000094.1 GCA_017407375.1 Clostridia bacterium | reverse complement strand
GCTTAACCATTATATCACCCCACTCCCCGTTTGTCAAGGGGATTTTTCAATATTTTTATAATTTTTTTGAAATTGCCGCCATAGGGGGAAGGCCCCTGCACGCGGGGCCCCCTCGGACGTCAAAGCCCGCGGATGTGGCGGGCATCGTTGAAAAGAGAAAGGTGCGGCACCGTCAGCGCCCCCACCTCTCCCTCAAGCGTCACCTCGGTCACCGAGGTAAAGTCGGGCGAGGTCTGCCCGAAAAGAAAGGGAAGGGGGAGTGAGAGCAGGTGGGAAAGCGCCGCCGTTCCCGAGCCGGCGTGGGAAACGATCGCCACCGTCTCGCGGTTGTCGCACACCACGCGGTAGCCCTCGCCCTCGCGGCGGTAGCCAAGCTCCCAAAGAAGCGCGTCCAGCGCCTCGGCGAGGACGGCGGCACGCGGCGGCACCACGTTCTCGGCATAGGCGGGGCGCTCGGCCCAGCCGCCGTCAAGGAGCGAGTGTCCCGCGGCCACCTCGCCCGCCACGGCCGCGGCCATGGGGACCCAGCCGATCTCACGCATAAAGGCAAGGGGAAGGACGGGAAGGCCCACCGCCGCACCGATCGCCGCGGCGGTCTCGGTCGCGCGGCCGTGCGTGGAGGCGTAAAGACGGGTGATCCCCTCGTGCGCGAGGCGCGCAGCACACGCCTCGGCGTGACGGCGGCCGCGCTCGGTCAGGGTGTCGGTCGTATAGTCGGGGTGTCCGTGGCGAATGAGGAGCAACCTCACGTCTCCACCTCGATCTTGGCCACCTTTACCACGTAGCTCTCGCCATAGGGCTGGCGAGTCGGGCAGACGGTCACGCGGTCGCCCTCCGTGAGGTAGGGAACGTCAAGGCCGCTGTCCAGCCAGCGGATCGCACGGACGCTCTCGGGCAGGGTGAAGACGTCGGCATAGGGATTGAGGTTGGCATCCAGCACCACGTCCTGACTGCCGCCCTTCGGTATGTCGTGAATAAAGAGATAGTAGCAGCCATTGCCACGGAGGAGAAAGTCCTTTTCGTTGCCCGTCACCGCAATGTCGGCGGGACGGGGGAGATAGAGCGCCTCACGGTGGATCTTCACCCATTCGCCAAGGGCCAGCAGCATTTCACGGTCCAGGGGGCGCAGGGAGCCGTCCCCCATGGGGCCAACGTTCAGGAGCATATTGGCGCCCGCGCGGCGGCAGGCGCACAGCGTTTCAATGATCGTGGCCAGCGATTTGTAGTTGAAGTCAAGCTCGGCATACCCCCAGTGCGTGCCAAGCACCTCGCACATCTCGGAGGCCAGGTACTTCGGCGAGCCCTCGCGGTTGAGGGGGAAGGGCTTACCGCGCTCAAAGGTCACCGAGTCGATCTCGGGGTGCCCCGCCTCACCAAGGCGGGAAAGCCCCGTGTTATTGATGATCATGGCATCGGGCTGGTAGCGGCGGATCGTCCCGTACAGCTCGTCGAATTCCCAGTCGGCATCGGGCTTATTCCACCAGCCGTCAAACCAAAGACCGCCGATCTTGCCGTAATTTTTGCAGAGGATCTCCACGCTCCTCCGAAGATACACAAGGTACTCCTTGAAGTTCTCACGGTAGGACGGCTCGTACCAGTCGAGCAGGGTGTGATAGAAAAAGGGGACAAGCCCCGCCTCGCGGCAGGCATCGCAGAACTCGCGCACAAGGTCGCGCCCCGGGGCGGTGTGCGGGGCATCGTACTCGTTGAGGCCGCAGGTGTCGTAAAGAGAATAGCCGTCGTGGTGGCGCGTGGTCAGGGTGACGTAGGTGCAGCCCACGGCCTTGGCCGTGGCGCAAAGCTCCCGTGCCCAATCGGGGCTCGGGCAGAAGGTGTGGCAAAGGGCATCGTATTCCTCGTTGGTAAGGACGCCCGCAAGGCGGGCCCATTCCCCACGGCCGTGGGCGCTGTAAACGCCGAAGTGGACGAACATACCAAGGCCCAGCTTTTCAAAATCCAGGATCCTTTTCTCAACGATCATGGTCTTTACTCCTTTTCTTTCGTGACGGCGGGCAAAAGCTCGCGCACAAGGCATTCTCCGAATAAGGCGTACCCCTCGGGCGTGTAATGCACCCCGTCGTGGGCGCGGAGGTGTGCATGCTCGGCCGACACCGTGTAAAGGTCAATGACGGGCAGCCCGTAGCGCTCGGCAATGGCCTTTACTGCCGCGTTTCTCACACGGACGCGCGCCTCGCGCTCGGCGTTTGCGACGCTTGTGGTCAAAAGGAGGTAGAGCGGCGTTTTCGGGAATTCGGCAAGCAGAAAGCGCACCGCCGCCTCGTAGGCCGCGGGGTATTCCTCGGCATCGTCCAGGTGCCAGCCGTGCAGGCCGTTATTCAAGAGGATGGCGCACCGCTCCCCCTCCTGACGGGAAAAAAGACGAATGCTCTCGAAAAGGTAGGGGTTGTCAAGCGCCTTACTGGTACCAAACCCGTCAAAAAGGAGGCGCCCCTCGGCGGCTCTTGTGGCCGCCTCCCGCGTGCGGCAGGAGATCGAGTCACCGATGTAGAGGACACGGCCCGCCTCGCGGTTGGACGTTTGCTCCCACCATACGTTATCCCATTCGTAGGTCTCAAGGCGCGCGCCCGTGGTGTCCCTCTCGTAGGTAAATTCGCTCATACGGCCTCCTCCCCGCCATGGCGGGTGTTTTTTCTTTATTCTACCACACGGCGCCGCGGGAGTAAAGAGGGAAAAAGAAAAAAGCACCCTTGCGGGTGCTTTTTTTACGGGCGCAGACCCATGCCCCCCTCCAGGGTGAGGGTCTCGCCGTTCATGTACTTAAAGTCGGGGGAGGCCAGCTGCACGCACACACGGCCGATCTCGGTCTCGGGATCGCCAAAGTGGCCCGCGGGCGGCATCTTGACGTTGGCACGGAAGGCCTCGGGATACGCCTTTTGGAAGCCCTCCAGCTGCGCCGTCCACGCCAGGGGACAGACCACGTTCGTGTTGATGCCGTCCTTCGCCCATTCGGTGGCGGCCACGCGGGACAGCCCGCGGATGCCCTCCTTGGCGGCGGCGTAGGCGCATTGGCCGTAATTGCCGAAAAGGCCCGCGCCCGAGGCAAAGTTGATGATGCTGCCCGCCGTCTCCTTCAGGTGGGGGTAGGCGGCCTGCATGTAATGGAAGGTGGCATAAAGGCCGGAGTAAATGGCCAGGTCAAACTGCTCGGTGGTGTGGTCCTGGATCGTCACGCCCGAGGCCGAGGCCTGCGCGTTGTTGATGAGGACGTCAATGCGACCAAGCTCGCGCACCGTCTCCTCGACCACCGCCTTGGCGGTAGCGGCGTTGTCGGCGCCCGCTGCCATATCGGCGGAGAAAATGAGGACGCGGATGCCGTAAAGCTTCTCCAGTTCCTCCTTGGCCCGCTCCAGCTTTGCCATATTTCTCCCCGTGATCGCGAGGTCAGCCCCCTCCTTCGCGTAGGCGGTGGCAATGCCGTACCCGATCGAGCCGCATCTCCCATCCGAGAGGGTGGCAAAGCCCGCCCCCGTGATGATCGCGACCTTTCCTTGTAAAAATCCCATAAAATCGCTCCTTTTTATTGATGATGCTATTATACCATGTCTTTTTTTAGGTGTCAATACGGCGCGCCCGTATGGCGGGAGGCGTTCACGCCAAAATCGGCTCCAAAACCGAGGTGAGCGCGCGGGCCATGGAGGCAAAGCCAAGGTCGGTGGGGTGGCAGTTGTCCACGGTGCCCTCTCCCTCGGCCATAGCCATCAGGGTGGGGCCGTCAAGAAAATAAACGTGGCGGTCCCCCCGCTCTACGGCGCGGAGATAGGTCCTCTTGACGACCTCAAGGCGCGCCTTGTCATCGTCGGTCAAATGGAACTTCGGGCGCTCATTTTCCCTTCGTATCGACGGCCTTTCCGAAAACGAAAAAGCGCATATAGAGGTATTCCAACACAAAGTTGATAAGCAGCGTGCCCGCTTCCACCAGGTAGGGGTCCACAAGCCCCGTCAGCGCCGCCGTCCAAAGGGTGGAAAGCGGGGTAAACACAAGGTAAAAGGCCGCCACCTTCAGCATGGCTACGGGCACGTTGTTGGCCGCGTGGAAGGTAAACTCACGGTTGAGCGTGAAGTTCCAAAGCACCGAAAGCGTAAGCGACAAAAGGTGTGAGAGCCACGGCACAAGACCAAGGACCGAGTTGAATAGCGCAAACGTGCCGACCTGGATCAAGCCCGCGCTGATCGAAAAGAGGGTGAACTTTACGGCGCGAAGAAGCTCCTTTTTTTTGCTTGACATACGTACCTCCTTTTCGAAAACGGTGCCGCGGGCACCGTTTTCATTGTAGCACAAGTGTCACGGCTTTTCAATAGGCAAATCTTCGCCCCTCCCTCTCTTTTCTCACTCCCCCCACGCACCGCGGGGGTTCTCCCCCTTCTCCCCCCACCGCCCGCTCGCCACCCGCACCCCTCGCTTCCCCGCCACCCGCTCGCCGCCCT
>JAFQWT010000006.1 GCA_017407375.1 Clostridia bacterium | reverse complement strand
TGGTTCTCCTCCGCCCTTTGGCCCTTCTCCACGATGGGCTGGCCCGAGGACACCGAGGACCTCCGCCGCTATTACCCGACCGACGTCCTTGTGACGGGCTACGACATCATCTTCTTCTGGGTGGCGCGCATGGTCTTCTCGGCCATGGAGCATACGGGCAAGCCCCCCTTCCACACCGTCTTCATCCACGGTCTTGTGCGCGATAAGCTCGGCCGTAAGATGTCGAAGTCTCTCGGGAACGGCATTGACCCCCTGGAGGTCATTGACAAGTACGGCGCCGACGCCCTCCGTTACGCCCTGGCCGCGGGCAACTCCCCCGGGAACGACATGCGCTTCTCCGAGGAGAAGATCGAGGCGGCGCGCAACTTTGCCAACAAGCTGTGGAACGCCTCCCGCTTTGTGCTGATGAACCTCGGGGACGAGGATGAGGACACCGCCCTGCCCGCCGCCGAGCTTCTGGCGACCGAGGACAAGTGGATCCTTTCCCGCCTTTACGACCTTACCGCCACGGTGAACGACGCGCTTGACAATTACGAGCTGGGCGTTGCCCTCAGCGCGATCTACGATTTCTCCTGGGATTACTTCTGTGACTGGTATATCGAGCTTTGCAAGAGCCGCCTGGCGAGCCGCGGCAGCGAGGAGGCAAGGACGGCGGCACACGTGCTTGTGTACGTCCTGACGCGCATCCTCCAGCTCCTGCATCCCTTCATGCCCTTCATCACCGAGGAGATCTACGAAAGTCTTCCGCACGACTGCGAGAGCATCATGATCAGCCGCTTCCCGACGCCCGAGGAGCCCTGGCGCTATCCCGCGGAGGCCGAGGCGCTGGACCGTGTGATCACCGCCATCCGTGCGATCCGCACCCGCCGCGCCGAGATGAACGTGCCGCCCTCCCGCCGTACGGCGCTGTACGTGGTGACCCCCCATGCCGAGGAGTTCCGCGCGGCCATTCCCTTCTTTGAGAAGCTGGCCTCGGCAAGTGAGGTGATCCTTGTCCCCGAGTATCACGATGAGAGCGCCGTGTCGATCGTGACCGATGCCGCCACCGTGTATATTCCCCTTGCCGATATGATCGACTTTGAGCGTGAGCGCGCCCGCCTGACGGCCGAGCTCCAGCGCGCCGATGCCGACATTGAGCGCACCGAAAAGAAGCTTGCGAACGAGAGCTTTGTGGCCAAGGCGCCCGCCACCGTGGTCGAGGCCGAGCGCACGAAGTTGGAAAAGTACCGCGCGGCAAGAGCTTCTCTTGCGGCGGAGCTTCAGAAGTTAGGTTAATAAAGAAAAAAGTGTTCTGCGAAAGCAGAACACTTTTTTTACTTTCCGCGAATGAGAAAATACACCGCCCGCCCGCGACACTCGATGAGGGCGCCCGCAGCATCGGCACGGCCGCTTTGCATAAGGAGGCGCACACGGCGCAGGCACATGGCGGCCACTGCCTCGGTATCCGCGCTCCCGTAGCAGAGGAAGACGGCCGCCTCAAAGGGCGCGTCGGCGCGGTGGGAGAGATAGACGGCGGCCTCCTCCACGGCCGCGGCATATTCGCAGGTGCCGTCGGCGCGGGCGTAGAGCGCCGCCACCAGCGCCTCGCTGAGGGGGCGGTGCTCCCCACCGGGTACTGACACCGAGGCATAGACCGCGCCCGCGGGAGGAGGCGCCCCCTCGGCAAGGAATTCCCCGAGGAGGGCGGTGGCACTTCCCCCGGGGCGTTTTCCGCAGGAGGAGAGCGAGGCAAGGAAAAGGACGGCAAGAAGGAAGGACAGAGCTTTTTTCATACGGCACCCCCTTACCTTATAAAATATGAAGAAAACGGAAGGGATATGCCGCGCCCCTTGAGGATAAGAGAAAAGAAGACCCCCTATGCGAGATCGCATAGGGGGTCGGCTTACCTGAGCGCATCAGGTGGGGGAATGGGTAAGGATCAGTCGCCGATCCAGCCCATGTAATCGTAATAGTCGTGGAAGAAGACCTCAAAGTAGTCGTCATCCGTCCAGTGGACAGGTCCCGTCATGGCCTTATGGAATTCGGGGAAGATACCGAGGGCCTCAAGGTCGATGATACCCGTGCCACCCTCAACGTCACCGTTGGCGATGGACTCCCACATGCCGGGCACAAGGTCGTACTCAAACTCATCGGCACCCGGCACGATGTCCAGATAGTAATAGTAGTAGAAGTTGTTCTCGACCCAGGCCGTGGGAACGTAACCGATGTAATTCGAGCAGCCGTCGGTCAGCACCGCCGCAACGTTGACGAGCGACGAGGAATCGCCGAACGAGCCGTCGATATTCTTCATCGGCGTACCGCCAAGGACCACGTTGTTCATAATGACGCAGTACGCGGGCTGACGGCGGAGGCGCTCCATCGCGGCGATCTCCTCATAGGTAAGGGTGATCTCGCCGTCCTCACCGACGGGAACGTTATGCTCCTTGACGGTGACGTAGTAGGGCTTGCCGTTCTCGTCATCCTCCACGTAACGGTACTCGGGAATCGTGACGATCATATCGGTCGGCAGGTTTGTCGCCGTGTAGGTCTCACCGCAGAGGTACCAGGGCGCGTAGAAGTACTTGGGATCGTAGGTCTCGGCGGGGTCCTCAAACGCATCGCGGATCAGCTTGGTGCCCAGCAGATGGTTCATATACGCGGGCGTTCTTGCCTTGTGCTTCTCCACGTCGCAGGAGGTGCTGTTGTAGCGGGCGGTGTACTCGCTGTCCTTATGGTTCTGCCACCAGTGGCCTGCCAGCGACTGACCGGCCTGCAGCACCGGCGTGCCGTACGCATCA
>JAFQWT010000093.1 GCA_017407375.1 Clostridia bacterium | reverse complement strand
TTTCTTTGACATCTTCTCGATCGGTGAGGGAGAGGAGGCCCTGCCTGAGCTTTGCCGCCTTTACCGCCGTATGAAGAAGGACGGCACCTATTCGCGCAGCGCCTTTCTCCGTGAGGCCTCGCACCTTGAGGGCTTTTACGTCCCCTCGCTCTATGAGGTCACCTACCTCGCGGACGGCCGTATCGAGGCCATCACCCCCCGCTATCCCGACGTCCCCGCCAAGGTCAAAAAGCGCATCGTTGCCGACCTTGACAAGGCCCGCATCCCCCTCCGCCCCGTGCTCCCGTACATTGAAACGGTGCATGACCGCGTGATGCTGGAGACCTACCGCGGCTGCATCCGCGGCTGCCGCTTCTGCCAGGCGGGCATGGTCTACCGCCCGGTCCGTGAGCGCTCGGTGGACAAGCTCTGCGAGCAGGCCGAGGCCCTGGTGGCCAACACGGGCTACGAGGAGATATCGCTCATCGCTCTCTCGATCAGCGATTATTCCCATGTCGATGAGCTGACCGACCGCCTACTTACCTGGACCAACGAGAAAAAGGTAAACCTTTCTTTACCCTCCTTGCGTGTTGACAGCTTCACGCGTGAGCTGATGGACAAGATCTCCACCGTCCGCATGGGCGGCATCACCTTCGCGCCTGAGGCGGGCACCCAGCGCCTGCGTGACGTCATCAACAAAAACGTCACGGAGGAGGACCTGCTCCGCGCCACGGGCATCGCCTTTGAGGCAGGGAAGGGCAACGTGAAGCTCTACTTCATGCTCGGCCTCCCCACCGAAACCGACGAGGACCTTTGCGGCATCGCCGCGCTCGGCAAAAGCGTGATCGAGCGGTTCTTTGCGGTGCCAAAGCCCCAGCGCTCTCCCCGCGGTGTCAGCGTGACGCTCAGCGTTGCCTGCTTTATCCCCAAGCCCTTCACCCCCTTCCAGTGGGAGGCCCAGGCGACCCTTGACGAGCTTTCGCGCAAGCAGGAGGTCCTGAAGTCCGCCGTCACCGACCGCCGCATCACCTATAACTATCACGAGGCCAAGGTCTCGCGCATTGAGGCCGTCCTCGCCCGCGGGGACCGCCGCCTCTCCCGCGCGCTTCTCCTCGCCGCCGAGGAGGACCGCACCTTTGACGCGTGGGACGAGTGCTTCTCCTACGATGCGTGGTGCGCTCTCTTTGACCGCGCTGGCATCGACCCCGCCTTTTACGCCAACCGCGCCCTGGGACTTGACGAGGTCCTGCCCTGGGATATGATCGACATTGGCGTCAGCAAGGAATTTTTGCGCCGTGAGCGTGACCGCGCTTATCTTGGCAAGACCACCCCCTCGTGCGCCGAGCATTGCTCGGGCTGTGGGGCCAGCCACCTGGGAGGTAAGAACCAATGGTGTCCCTGATCACAAAGCACCGCCCCGAGGATGCCGCGCACATCACCCTCCGCCTCCGCTTTGAAAAGCGCGGCTCCCTCGCCTACATCTCGCACCTTGACCTCTTCCGCACGATGACCAAGGCCCTCCACCGCGCCGCGGTGCCGCTGTATTACAGTGAGGGCTTCTCCCCCCACCCCAAGCTCGTCTTTGCCACGCCCCTCTCCCTCGGTCAGGAGAGCGTTTGCGAGTATTTGGACGTCCGCCTTTCGGAGGATGTTGACCCCGCCGCGACCATGGCCGCCCTGAACGCCACGCTCCCCGCGGGCCTCTCCGTCACGGCGGCGGGCTATCCCGCCCTCAAGCTGACCGCCATCGCGCGCTCGGTCTTTGAGATCACCCTTGTGACCGCCGGCGCGGATGCCGCCCTGGCCGAGCGCTGTGTTGCCCTCCTCCGTGCGCGTCCCCTGACCGTCTTCAAGCGCTCCAAGGCGGGTGACCGCGACATTGATATCTCGGGCAGCATCCTTGACGTGCGCGGTGACTACCGTGACGGTGCGATCACCCTCACCGTGACCCTTGCCGCGGAGAACTCCGCCTTCCTAAACCCCGAATACCTGGTGACGGTCCTGCGCCGCGATGCGGGCGTCCTCTCGACCGATCCCAAAAGCGAGCGCTGTCGCATCGTGCGCCGTATGCTGACCGATGCCGACGGTAACCCCTTCACCGAGGAGATGTAAAATGAAGTATAAGACCCTGATCTTTGACCTGGACGGCACCCTGCTCAACACCATCACCGACCTTGCCACTGCCGTCAATTACGCGCTGACAAAGCACGGCTACCCCACGCATACCGAGGCGGCGATCCTCCGTATGGTGGGCAACGGCGTTGAGCTTTTGGTGGCCCGCGCCCTGCCGGGCGGCACCGAGAACCCCGAGTTCCCCGCAGTGCTTTCCGATTTCCGCGCCTATTACGAGGTGCACAAGATGGATGCCACCGCCCCCTATGCGGGCATCCCCGAGCTTCTCGACACTCTCGCCGCCACGGGCGTTCCCATGGCCATCGTTTCCAATAAGTTCGATGCCGCGGTCCGTGAGCTGGCGGTGCGCTTCTTTGCCACCACGCTCCGTGTGGCGGTGGGGGAGAGCGAGACCGTGGCCAAAAAGCCCGCCCCCGATGCCGTCTTTGCCGCCCTCCGTGAGCTGGGCGTTACGGCGGAGGGCGCCGTCTTTATCGGTGACTCCGAGGTCGACATCAAGACCGCCCAAAACGCGGGCCTCCCCTCGCTTTCCGTGGGCTGGGGCTTCCGCACCGAGGCCGACCTGATCGCCGCGGGTGCTGCGCGCGTGTTTGCGACCCCCGCCGAGCTTGGCGAGTACCTCCTTGCCGACTAAAAAAGAGAAGACCCCAAAGGTCTTCTCTTTTTTTATGTATAGGATTTATCAAAGCTCACCACCGTAAAGTAGGTGGGGGAAAGCTCCTTGGCCATCGCCTCGATCCTTTCACGCAGGGCGTCCTCGCTCTCGGTCATATCGTAGGGCAGCACCACGTCAAAGATGAGGTTGGTGTGCGTTGGGCCCTTCACCATGCGGAAGTCGTGCATCGTGAGCCGCCCGTCGATCGCCGTGAGGCGGAGAAGGAGGGCTTGCCTGATCGCCACCACCTCCTCGTCATCGGTGACGATGGGGTCCATGTGGATGACGGCATCGCAGGAAAGCTCCCGCGACAGCTCCCTCTCGATATTGTCGATCATATCGTGCGTTTCCAAAAGGTCGGCATCGGCCCTCACCTCGGCATGGAGTGAGAGCATGCTGCGCCCGGGGCCGTAGTTGTGGACGATGAGATCGTGGATGCCCGCCACCTCTCCGTGGGAATAAACGATGCGCAGGATCCGCTCAATGAGCTCGGGGCTGGGCGGCTCACCCAAGAGGGGGGAGACCGTCTCCTTGGCCGAGCGAAGGCCCGAATAGAGGATAAAGAGCGAGACGAGGAGGCCGCAATAGGCATCCAGCGGCAGCGCCGTGACGGTGGAAAGGCAGAGGCAGAGGAGGACGGTGGCAGTGGCCACCGCATCCGAAAGACTGTCAAAGCCCGTGGCGCGCATCGCGGGGGAGGAGAGGCGCTTGCCAAGGCGGAGGTTATAAAAGGCCATGTATCCCTTAATAAGGACCGAGGCGGAAAGGATCAGCGCCGCCCAGAGGTAGAAGCCGACGGGCACGGGGAAAAGGATCTTCTCGACCGAGGACTTGGCCAGCTCAAACCCCACCAGCAGGATCAGCATCGAGATGAAAAGCCCCGAGAGGTATTCGATCCGCCCGTGGCCAAAGGGGTGATGCTTGTCGGGCTTCTGCCCCGAGAGACGGAAACCGATCAGAGACACCACCGAGGAGCCGGCATCGGTGAGGTTATTGAGGGCATCGGCCATGACCGAGATGGCCCCCGTGAACAGCCCGACGAGCAGCTTGGCGGCAAAAAGCAGAAGGTTCAGAAAAATGCCGAGGATGCCGCACAGCGTTCCGTACGCCAAGCGCACGGCAACGCTTGCCGTGTTCTCTCGGTCCTTGATGAAAAGACGGGAAAGCAGAGTGATCATAAATAACTCCCTTCGGTTGACTTTTCCCATCATACCACATTCTCGGAAAAAAATCAAGCCCTACCAGAGGTCGCTGGGGTGCGGCGTAAGGTCGCGCCGCATATCGGAAAGCTGCGCCCGCACCTCGGCCAGCTGGATCGCGTATTCCTCGCGGCTCCCGCCTCGGGCGGCGGCCTCGGTCCTTGCCAGCGCACTCAGCAGCGCATCCGCCGTGGCGTGGGGAAAGAGGGCGTTCCAAAGCGAAAGGTCGTCCTCGGCCCTCTCTTGCAGCTCCTTTAGCACCTCGGCCGCCTCGGTGAGGGGCGTCTCGTCCGTCGGTAGGGCCTCCAGGTATTCCTCGACCCGGCCGATGCCCGCCGCCGAGGAGAGGACGACCCCCGCGAGCAAGAGGGCCAGCACCGTGACGGCACCGATAAACGCCTTCATTTTTTCTCCTCCTTCGGTATCAGCGTTACGCTCCCCGCCTCGTCAAGCAGGAAAAGAAAGACCCCCTCGGGTACGGTCCCGCGCTCACGGCAAACGGCGCGCACCCACCCCTCGTCCCGCTTCATAAGGCGTAGGTTGTCACGGTCGATCACCCCGTCGGCAATGAGGGGGAGCGCACACCCCGCCTCCTTGACCCTCACCCCCACGTCCTTGCGCGTCGGCGCCTCGCTCTCGCTTTTGGGGATCAGAGAAAACTTTCCGTTCTCCTCAAGGATCGCATAATAAATATCGGAGGGGTCGCGGTAGCCCTGCTGGCGGATCTCGCTCAGAAGCTCTCCGATCGTCAGCCGCAGGCGCAAGAGCTCCCTTTGGTCGATCACCCCGCGCTTGATGAGCAGGGAGGGCTTGGCCTCAAAGATGCGCTTCA
>JAFQWT010000092.1 GCA_017407375.1 Clostridia bacterium | reverse complement strand
AGTCGCCGAAGCGACCCTCGCCGATGCTCTCGGGGATCCAGTTGACCGTCTTATTGTTGCGGATGAGATCCTCGCGCACCTCGCTCATCTTGATGAACCAGGTATCCTGCGCGTAGTAGATCAGGGGGGTGTTGCAGCGCCAGCAGAAGGGGTATTCGTGCTCGAACTTCGGCGCGGCAAAGAGCAGACCGCGCGCATCGAGGTCGGAGAGGATCACGGGGTCGGCATCCTTGACGAACATCCCGGCGGCGGGGGCATCGGGGGTCATGTTACCGCGCGCATCCACCTTCTGAATAAAGGGCAGATCGTAGGTACGGCCGACGCGCGAGTCATCGTCACCGAAGGCGGGGGCGATATGGACGATACCGGTACCGTCCGACATCGACACATAGCCGTCCGAGACGACAAAGTGGGCGCGCTTGCCCTGCGCCTTCGCGGTATCGGCGGCGCAGGCGTAGAGCGGCTCGTAAGCACGGCCGACCAGCGCCTCGCCCTTCATCTCCTCGAGGATCTCGTAGGCGGGCGCGCCGTCCTTCGCGAGAGAGCCGAGCACGCTGTCGAGCAGGGGCTTTGCCATATAGTAGACACAGCCGTCCGCCGCCTTCACGCGGCAGTAGGTGTCCTCGGGATTGACGCAGAGCGCGGTGTTCGAGGGAAGCGTCCAGGGCGTGGTCGTCCAGGCGAGGAAGTAGGCGTCCTCCCCTGCGGCGCGGAAGCGGACGACCGCCGAGCGCTCCTTGACCGTCTTATAGCCCTGCGCCACCTCGTGAGACGAGAGCGGCGTGCCGCAGCGCGGGCAGTAGGGCACGCACTTGAAGCCCTTGTAGAGCAGGCCGCGGTCGAAGATCTGCTTCAGCGCCCACCACTCGGACTCGATGTAATCGTCATGATAGGTGACATAGGGGTCGTCCATATCGGCCCAGAAGCCGACAATGCCCGAGAACTCCTCCCACATGCCCTTGTACTTCCAGACGCTCTCCTTGCACTCGTCGATAAAGGGGGCGATGCCGTACTGCTCGATCTGCTCCTTGCCGTCAAGGCCCAGCTTCTTCTCGACCTCAAGCTCCACAGGGAGGCCGTGGGTGTCCCAGCCCGCCTTGCGGAGGATATGCGCGCCCTTCATGGCGCGGTAACGCGGGATCATGTCCTTGATGACGCGCGTCAGCACGTGGCCGATGTGCGGCTTGCCGTTGGCCGTGGGCGGGCCGTCATAGAACGTGTAGTTCTCGCCGCCCTCGCGCTCCTTGATGCTGCGCTTGAAAATGTCCCTCTCCTGCCAGAAGCGGAGCACCTCCTGCTCCCTTTCGACAAAATTGACGCTTGTAGGCACCTTCGTATACATAAGTCCTCCATCGCCCCTTCGGGCGCGTGAAATTTACAATACATAAATTATATACCAAACGAGAGAAAAAAGCAAGATGTTTTTTCGGCGGGGAGGAGCGGCGTTTTTCTTCTTGCCAAAGGGGGCGCGTCTGTGGTATAATAGGGGCAACACCACAAAAAAAGGAGTGTCCTATGAAGCTTCGTCGCCTGTTACCGCTGCTTTTGGCCCTGTGCCTTCTCCTGCCGCTTTGCCTTACCTCCTGCTCGCTTATCGAGGGAGTGATGGCAAGGGACGTGGAATTCAAGAACCTTTCCGGCTACAAGATCGTCTTTGAGACCGACGTTGACGGTGAGGTCTTTGTCGCCGTCATCGAGATGATCGAGGCGATCGAGGAAAAGACGGGCATCCGCCTCGATTACAGCGAGGACTTTGTCCTCACGGGCGAGAGCGTGCCGACCGAAACCCGCGAGATCCTCATCGGTAAGACCAACCGCGAGGAGAGCCGCTCCCACCGCATGGGCCGTGACGATTACGGCGTGTGGTACGAAAACGACCGCCTGGTGCTGGGCGGCGGCACCAACGAGGCGGTCATCAAGGCGATCGGCCTTTTCCTTGAAAAATACGTTACCGAGGAGGGCGTGCGCCGCCCCCTTAAGGAGTGCCTTGTGCTGTCGGAGTACCCTTACGCCGACACAAAGCTCGGCAAGCACTCGATCTACGATTACGTGATCGTCAGGGACAACACCTCGCTGGCGGCGGCCACGGCCCTGCGGGATGCCATTGCCGACAGGACGGGCGCCGTCCTTGACATTGTGACCGTGCGCCAGGTGCCCGAGGGGATGCCCGAGATCGCGGTCGGTAATTTTGCCGATGAGGAGCGCCGCTCCCCCGCCGCCCCCCACGATGGCTATGCCATCCTCCGTGACGGTGACCGCCTCTATCTTGCGGGCGACGGCGCCGCGGGCGTTTACGAGGCCGTGCGCGTCTTTTCCGCCGCCATCACGGGGGAGAAGAGCAAGGTCAAGCTCGACTACTCGGTGCTTGCCGAGGGCGTGATCCACGAGGCACCCCTCCTCTCGCTCAACCTCCCCTCGACCCTTCCCTCGATCGCGGGGAAGCTCGACCTCACCTATTCGGCCGAGAGCGTGCTCGAGCGCTTCCACCTGACGCGCGCCGAGCTGCCCGAGGAGGTCACGGTCCTTTCCCGCGTTTCGCTGGACGATTACCCCTCCTCAAAGAACACGCAGGTCTTCGTCTCCCCCACGGGGCGTGAGGGGGCCAAGGGCACGCAGGACGATCCCTTCCCGACGCTTGAGGCCGCGCTCGAGTATATGGAGGGGCGCCGCGGCGGCGTGATCTGGCTGCGGGGCGGCACCTACGAGACCGAAAGCACCGTCACCGTTACGGCGGACCACAGCGGCATGCGCCAGTCCCCCCTCTTTATCAAGGCCTGGGAGGACGAGGAGGCCGTCCTGACCTCCAACGTCGGCCTCTCGACCGACCTGGCACTGTGGGAGTACCTGGACGAGAACGGCAATGCCGACGTCTGGGAGCGCATTCCCGAGGAGGCCCGCGAGGAGATCGTCTATACCACCCTGGAAAAGCAGGGACTTGAGCTTTCCGACATTGCCGCCATCACAAAGAGCGGCGCGCCCCGCCTTTACGTGGGCGGTGAGCAGTACACCGTGGCCCGCTACCCGAACAGCAACGAGCCGAAGGACCTTCTGTACTTCACGCAGGTCTACGACACGGGCACCGTCACCGCCGTCACGGGCTCCAACCTCTACCACCAGTGGCTGAAGCGCGCGGGTGAGGCGGGCATCGACCCCAAGACCTCCATCGGCTGGGAGGTCCGCGTTCCCGCGGGCGAGCTCGGTGAGGAGATCCTCTCCTGGGTCAACACGGGGGATATCTGGTTCTACGGCTCGACCTTTGAGGGCTGGGAATTCGGCTACTACAACCTCGCCCTCACCGATACCGAGGGCGGCCTTGCCGCGGGGGAGACCTGGTCGCACACCGACCCCTCCCGCCCGGGGCTCAAGCTGCTCGGCAAGAAGAAGGCGGACGGCGGCTATTCCCTGAAGTCCAAGACCTACAATACCTACGGCGCCAAGCACTCCACCAACTCCCCCGCGGGGCGCAACACCTTCTACCTCTTTAACGCCATTGAGGCGATGGACGCCCCCGGCGAGTGGTTCCTCGACCGCAAGACGGGCATCCTCTATATGTACCCGACCGAGGCCTTCTATGAGCCCGAGGCGCCCATGGCGGTCTCGAGCCCTGTCAGCCGCAACGTCCTCACCTTCAACGGGGCAAAGAACGTGGTGCTGGACGGCATCACGGTGGACGGCTCCAACTCCGTCGGCATCTCCATTGCGGCGGCCGATAACTTCGTCGTGCAGGACGTCACGGTGAGAAACACCCGCAGCTCGTGCCTCACGGTGTCGGGCGGGTCGCGCAATACCGCCGTCATTTACTCCGACTTCTCGGCGGCCTACTCCTCCATGGTCAACCTCTCGCTCGGGACCTCCTATTACGATATGGTCCCCTCAAACGTTGTGGTGCAGAACTGCGTGTTCCATGACGCCCAGCCCACGGTGCAGACCGCCGTGTCCATCTCGGGCTGCCGTACCGTCATCTCGCACAACTACTTCCACAACACCTGACCACCCTTAACTCGGCGACCGAGTGCATTCTTGAGTACAACCGCTACGAGGGCGGCAGTGACGACGTGGTGGACGGCGGCATGGTCTACCTCCACGGCTACTCGGCCCGCTCGAACCACGTCCGCTACAACCTCTTCCACATGTTCAACGCCACCCACAATGCCGTGTATAACGACGGTATGGGCAGCGGCAACTACGCCTACGGCAACGTCATCTCGACCCTTGGCTCCAAGTCCAACCGCAACAAGGGCTGGTACTCCTCCACGGGCATCGGTAACGTCTGCTTTGGCAATATCATGATCCTGCGTAACCCCGCGGAGGTCGCGGGCGCGGGCTCCTCGGCAGGGGATGAGGGCGGCATCGTCTACACGGGCGCCAACGACTGCGTCAACCAGTCGGCCCTTTTCTACTACCACTTCGGCAACCAGTATTCGGCGGGCGGCGCCGCGGCGCGGTATGCCCTTGTCGATATGGAGGGCAACCCCATCATGGGCGCGGACGGCAAGCAGGTGACGGCCAGCCAGTCGCTTGCGGGCCACTGGTGGGACGGCAACAAGACCGACGAGCATACCCGCTTCTTCCGTGACTGCGATACCGACGCGTGGCTGACGCGGGACCCCGCCTTCATCAACCACCTCTACGGCACAAAGCTCCTTCTTGACGCTCACACCGATCCCGCCTGCGACTACGAGGTGCGCTTCTTCTACGCGCCCTGGTACCTGACGGGCAAGACCTACACGGCCACCCTCCCCGCAGGCACCGAGCTGCTCATTCCCGAGTATTCCTACCTTGACGGGGACGGCCTCAAGACCGTGGAGGCGCACACCGTCACGGTGCCCGAGGAGGGCGAGATCACCCTCTTTTACGAGGAGATGGCGGCCATGGAGCGCTTCCGCCGCCAGCCCGCCGTCTGCGTCATCAGCGATAACGTCCTTCTCGGCGGCCGCGCCACCATGGAGGGCGGGCAGTACACGGACGTCTCGGACGAGGGTAAGATCGTCACGAACGATGCGGCAAACTACCTCGGCTACGTCGATACCACCCTCATCGAGAACAACTTCTTCCGTTACGATTACCGCACGGTCATTGACGGCATCGATGAGCGCCTCTATTTCCTGCTCCCCGACGTCCTTTCGGACATTGAGGCCGCCGTCTCGGAGGAGGGCTACGCGCTCCTTACGTCCATCGACTTTGAGCGCGCGGGCGTGACCTACGACCTCAATTACTCCGACTGGTGGGACTGAGAGCGTACCTGCCCCACAAAACACCGAAAAAGCCCCCTTTCAGGGGCTTTTTCCTTTTGCCTTCTCGGCAATTGTTAACAAACTATGAACAATGCCGCGGAGGGCTTGCCAAAGCCCCCCGGTTTAAGGTATGGTAAATATAGCGAAAACCAAACGAAAACCAACCGAAAAAGGAAGAAAACTCTATGGTACGCTACAACAAAAACGATGCCACTCTTGGAAACATTGCCGCCGCCTTTCAAAAGCGCCTCCGCGCGCCGCTTGACGTCACCATCGTCCTTGACGGCGCCCTTGGCGAGTTCACGGGGAAGTGGGAGGGCGGCGTTTGCTCGGCGGGCTCCTACGGCCAGCTTTACGAGATCCTTGGCCGCCTGCTCCGTGATCCCGCGCTCCCCGAGGGCACCTACGCGTCGGGCAAGGAGCTGTGCGGCATGTACTTTGCCACGCACTTCCGCAATTACCTGGACGAGGCACCCATCGACGAGCTTTGCGAGTACGTGGAGGACCTTGCCTTCTGGGGGATGAACGCGCTTGAGCTGTGGCTTGACCTCCATCACTTCCGCAATATGGGGGAGGCCCGCCCGAAGACCGAGCGGCTGAAGGCCATCCTCCGCCACGCCCGCAAAATGGGCATTCCGACCGTCCTGATGACGCTCTCAAACGAGGCCTTCCACGAGAGCGTGCGCGCCCTGCGTGCCGACTGGACGCCGGGGCACGACGGGTACGTGCATCCCCTCGGTGACCATTTCCACGTGGAGATCTGCCCCTCAAAGCCCGGCGGCATGGACCTCATCAAGCATTACCGCCGCGCGATGCTGGAGGAATTCCGCGATACGCCCCCCGATTACGTGATGTTCTTTGCGTACGATGAGGGCGGCTGCTCCTGCCACGAGTGCGCCCCCTGGGGCGGCAACGGGCACATCCGCGTGGTGCGGGAGCTGATCCCCCTCTGCAAGGAGTATTTCCCCGAGGCAAGGTTCATTCTCTCGGCCTGGCAGTACGGCACCTACAACAAGCAGACCGTGGAGTTCGATATGCTGGCCGAGGCACTGAAAAACGACCCGAACGGCGACTTTTGTGACGTGCGTTACGTCCTCTCCGAGCCGCAGTACGCGAATTACGCCTACCGTCCCGAGGTGGATATGGGGCGCCCCCTCATCTCCTTCCCCGAGATCAGCATGTACAAGATGAAGCCCTGGGGCGGCTACGGCGCCAACCCCCTGCCGAAGCTCTTTGACCGCCTGTGGGAAAGGTACGGCGGCCTTCGCAAGCTTGAGGGCACGCTCCCCTATTCCGAGGGCATCTACGAGGACCTCAATAAGGTCATCGTCCTCCGCCACTACCGTGACGGGCAGCCCGCCGCTAAGACCATCCGCGAGTACCTCGCCTACGAGACGGGGCTTGCGGGCGCCCTCCTTGAGGAGACCGCCCTTGCCGTGGAGGCCATGGAGGAGACCCACAACCGCGCCTTTGACCGCGATACCCATACCGTCACGGTCGAGCATCCCGAGCGCATCGAGGAGATCGAGGCCGCCATCCTCAGGGCCGACGCCGCCCTTACCGAGGCGGCAAGGGAGAACGTCCGCTGGCAGCTCCTCTATCTCCGCGCAAGGATCGACGGCGCCCTCAAGCGCGCGGGCTTTGTCCGCAACGCCGAGGTAAGAGCCCTCTACGAGGAGCTGGCGCGCCGCACCCACCTCACCGAGGCCAACGGCCCCTCCCAGCGCCCCGACCTTGACGACGGTGACTTCGTCTTCCCCCCGAAGCCGAGCGCCGACGATGCCGACGACACGCCCGAGGAAGGGCGCGTGACGGTCAAAAAGTAAACAAAACATTTCATAAAAGGAGAAAACCATGGTACGCTACGACAAAAACGATGCCATTCTTGCAAACATCGCCACAGCATTTGAAAAGCGCCTCCGCGCGCCGCTTGACGTCACGCTGGCCATCGACCCCTCGCTCGGTAAGGCGACGGGCAAGTGGGAGGGCGGCGTTGCCTCGGCCTCCTCGTACGACCAGCTCTATGACGTTCTCGGCCGCCTGCTCCGTGACCCCGCGCTCCCCGCGGGCACCTATACGTCGGTCAAGGAGTTCTGCACCATCTACTTTGCCAGCCACTTCAATAACTATATGGACATGGCGCCGATGGATGAGCTTTGCGAGTACATCGTGGACCTCGCCTTCTGGGGCATGAGCGCCATCAACATCTGGTTTGATATGCACTTCTTCCGCAACCCCGAGGAGGGCCGCGTGAAGATCGACCGCCTCCGTGAGGCCTTCAAGTTTGCCCGCAAAATGGGCATTCTCACCATTCTCACCACGCTCTCGAACGAGGCGTGGAACGATAGCGTGCCCGCCCTGCGTGCCGACTGGACGCCGGGGCACGACGGGTACGTCTATCCCCTCAACGACCACTTCCACCTCGAGATCTGTCCCTCAAAGCCCGGCGGCATGGAGCTCATCAAGCAGTACCGCCGCGAGATGCTGGAGGCGATCCGTGACGCCGCGCCCGATTACGTGGCGATCGGCGGCTACGATGAGGGCGGCTGCACCTGCACGGCCTGCGCGCCCTGGGGCGGCAACGGCCATTTGCGCACGGTGCGTGAGCTGATCCCCCTTTACAAGGAATTCTTCCCGAACGTCCGCTTTATCCTCTCGGCCTGGCAGTTCGGCACCTACAACCAAAAGACGATCGAGTTCGATCTTCTGGCCGAGGCCCTGAAGACCGACGAGGCCTTCCGCGACGTGGATTACGTCATCTCCGAGCCGCAGTACGCCCGTTACGCCTACCGACCCGACGTCGATATGGGGCGCCCGCTGCTCACCTTCCCCGAGATCAGCATGTACAAGATGAAGCCCTGGGGCGGCTACGGCGCCAACCCCCTGCCGAGGATGCTCGATAACCTCTGGCAGACCTACGGCGGCGACAAGCGCCTTGCGGGCTGCGTGCCCTATTCCGAGGGGCTTTACGAGGACCTCAATAAGGTCATTCTCCTCCGCCAGTACCGTGACGGGCAGCCCGCCGCCAAGACCATCCGTGAGTACCTCGCCTACGAGACGGGGCTTACGGGCGAGCTTCTTGAAAAAACGGCCAAGGCCGTGGAGGCCATGGAGGAAACGCACGAGCGCGTCTTTGACCGTGCCGCCCACACCGCCATTATCGTCAACCCCGAGAGGGTGGAGGAGATCGAGGCCGCCATGAGCGAGGCGGACGCCGCCATGAGCGCGGCGGCAAGGAAGAACCCGCGCTGGCGCATTCTCCTTCTCCGTGCCCGCGTGGACGGCGCCCTCAAGCGCGCGGGATTTGTCCGCAACGCCGAGGTTCTTTCCATCTATAACGAGCTGGCCGTCCTCTGCCATCTCCTGGAGGCCAACGGTCAGTCCCAGCGCCCCGACCTTGATGGGGACGATACCGAGGGCATCTACTTCATCAAGCCCAACCAGGAGACGGGCATGGACGCCACCCCCGAGGAGGGCCGCGCCAAGCTGAAAAAGTAAACAAAACGGTACAAAAAGGAGACGAAACCGTGGTACGATACGATAAAAACGATGCCATTCTTGCAAACATCGCCGCGGCGTTTGAAAAACGCCTGCGTACTCCCTGCGACGTCACCCTAGAGATCGACCAGACGCTTGGGGAATACACGGGTGTCGTTGAGGACGGGCGCATTGCGGCGGGCTCGCACAGCCAGCTCATGGAGGCGGCGGGCCGCTTCCTTCGCAACCCCGCGGTGCGCGGCAGCTTCCCCTCGCAAAAGCCGCTTTGCGGTATGTACTTTGCCAGCCACTTCGGCAATTACACCGACGAGGCCCCCCTTGAGGAGCTGTACGAGTACATCGACGACCTCGGCTTCTGGGGCGTCAACACCCTGAAGATGTGGCTCGACCTGCACCACTTCCGCAACATGGGAGAGGCGCGCCATAAACTTGAACGCCAGAAGGCGCTGTATCGCCACGCCAAAAGCATGGGTATGCAGATCTGGCTCACCACGATCTCAAACGAGGCGTTTCGTGACAGCGTGCGCGCCCTGCGTGCCGATTGGACCTGCGGCCACGACGGGTACGTGTACCCCCTAAACGACCATTTCCACGTGGAGATCTGCCCCTCAAAGCCCGGCGGCCTTGACCTCATCAAGCATTACCGCCGCGCGATGCTGGAGGAGTTCCGCGATGTGGAGTTTGACCTCATTAGCATCTCTCCCTACGATGAGGGCGGCTGCTCCTGCTCCGCCTGCGCTCCCTGGGGCGGCAACGGCTACCTGCGCACCGTGCGCGAGCTCATTCCGATCTACAAGGAATACTTCCCGAACGCGAGGTTCGTGATGTCGGCCTGGCAGTTCGGCACCTTCCTTGAGAACAAGACCGTGGAGTTTGAGCGCCTTGCCGACGTTCTCCACAACGATGAGGGCTTCCGCGACGTCGCCTACCTCGTTTCCGAGCCGCAGTACGCCCAGTACGCCGTTACGCACGATATGGGGCGCCCCATCATCGGCTTCCCCGAGATCAGTATGTTCCGTGCCAGCCCCTGGGGCGGCTACGGCGCCAACCCGATGCCCGGCAAGATCGGCGAGCTTTACGATAAATACGGCGATAAGCTTTCGGGCATTATGCCGTATTCCGAGGGACTTTACGAGGACATCAACAAGATCCTCGTGCTTCGCGCCCACCGTGACGGCTCCCCGACCGCCAAGACGCTCCGCGAGTACCTTGGCTATGAGCTCCGCATCGAGGGTGAGCTTCTCGAGCGTACCGCCCGCGCCGTGGAGGCCATGGAGGCGACTCTCGCCCGCAAATGGGACCGCACGACCCACCGCGTGGAGATCCTCGATCCCGAAAAGATCCCCTTCATCGAAAAGGAGATCACCGAGATCCACGCCCTCCTCCCCGCCGACGTGCAAAAGAGCCGCCGCTGGCTGCACCTCTATTACCGCGCTCTTGTGGACGGCGCCCTTCTCCGCGCGGGCTTTGAGCGCAGCGAGGAGGTCCGCGAGATCTACCGCAGGATCATGCATCTTTGCCACCTCGAGAACGCCACGGGCGTCTATCAGCGCCCCGACGTTGACGACGTCGCGATCACCGAGGTCTATCCCGATAGCGAGGAAAGCGACATAGAACCGACACCCGAGGCCCAAAACCAGAACTGACCCTCGGCGGTGGGGCTTGGCATAAATCACCGCTCGCTCCCCTTGACGTGCTCCTGCACGCCCGCGCATCGCGATTGGCAAATTCTCCACAAGCCCCCCACGCCGAGCGGCGAATTTCGGGCATAAAACGTAAAAAGGGCAACCTCGGTTGCCCTTTTTGCTTTGCCGTTTCCTCTCTCCGACGTACGTTCGTACGCCTGTCGGTCGGAGAACGGCAATTTCTGCTCCGAAATTTCTCCCCCCTGCCTCCTTAGCACGCCTGCGCCTCGCGATTGGCAAATTCTCCACGGAATTCTGCGCTCCGTGCGGCGAATTTCGGGCATAAAACGCAGAAAGGGCAACCTCGGTTGCCCTTTTTGCTTTGCCGTTTCCTCTCTCCGACGCACCCGCGCACGCCTACTTGTAAACAAAATGTGAACAAAGCGGCGCGGGGGTTGATTTAGACGCGCGGCTTGCCTTATAGTGGAGATAGAAAACTCCCTGCAAAGCAGGGAGAAAAAGGAGAACGTTATGGCTATGAAAGACACCCGTTCCGAAAACCTTTACGAGCTGAATTTACCGAAGGACCTTCCCGACCTTTCGGGTAAGGTGCCCCTCACCATGTCACCCGAGGCCTTTGAGGCGCGCTTTCTCGCCACGCGGGCGGCCCT
>JAFQWT010000091.1 GCA_017407375.1 Clostridia bacterium | reverse complement strand
GGTCCTCCTCGGAGACACCGATCTTCTCCAGCATATCGTTGACGGACTTGATGCCAAGCTCTCTGGCACAGTTGAGACAAAGCCCCTCGTTGACCGTCCCGTCCTTATCCATTCTGGTTATAAACACCACGGCGACCCGCCGATGGCATCTGGCACACATTTGCATTGTTCGTTACCCTTACTGAAATCAATTCCCCCCGATAAGGTTCGAAAGGGAGAGTGTTTTATGGAAAAAGCCACCGATGAAGCTCTCATCGACCTCAAGGAAGGCAAAGCCCGCCGCCTGATCGACAAGGGCGACGGCAAAGACCAGCACCCAAACCAAGAGGATCGAAAGGAGCCCACCGACCACAAGGCCGAAAAGACGGTTGACACCGCCAAGAAGCGGGATCTTCATAATGACCCGCGAGAGGGGCTTCGAAAAGACACGCAGGATGATATAGGAGCCGATGAAAAGGATAAGAAAGGCCACAGCCATGCCGAGAAAGCCCGCGATCATATCGGCGGCTCCCGAGGAGAAGCGCTCCACGGCGTTGCCCCCCTCCGCAATGGCGGAGCTTGCCATCTCGTTAAGATCCACGCCAAAAAGCCCTGCCACGTTTTTAAGGTTGTCGGGCACGGAGGCCGTCAGCTCCTCCGCCGTGGGGGTCGGCCCCACAAGGTCAAGGACGGCGCCGTCAATGGTCGTGCGGATCGGTGTCATGAAATATTTCCCCTTAAGCAGATCGCCAACCGGACGGTAAAAGCTCATGGAGATGATGGCGGAGAGGATCCCCGCGCCCCCCTTGAGCACAAAGGCAAGCAGCCCGCGGCGCCAGCCGGAAACAAAGCCGGCGATCAGCATCACAAGCAGCACAAGATCGAGAATGAGATTTCCTAAAAACATAACATTTCCTCCTATATATAAGAAAGACTCAAAAAGACACGGGCAACCTTGATTATACACCCATGGGGCGGCGGTGTCAAGCATCAACGGAGAACCACGTTCTCCCGTCCAAGGACACGGTAAAGCGCCCCCAAAAGCTCAGGGTCCTCGCTGACAAAGCGGTCCGAGACCGTCACGTATTTTTCCGACGAAGCATCGTAGACCGCCACGCCAATATCTCCCCGGTAGCGCTCCAAAAGGCGGAGCGCCATGCGGCAGGCGTCCGAATCAAGGGACGGCACGCGCAGGAAAAGGCGCCTTGGCCCGCCCGTGGCGCTTGGCGGCGCCTCGGTATCCGAGCGGAGGGGGGTCACCGACATCACGATGACCTCGGGCTTTTCGCCCTCCTTCAGGGAGAGCTTACCCGTGACCGCCACGGCGGCATCCTGCACAAGAAGCCGTCCGAGCGACTCCAGCGTTTTGGAGAACACGATGCCGTCGATCTCGCCGTAACGGTCCTCCAGCGTGATAAAGCCCATGGTGGAGCCGTTTTTCAGGTTTTTCACCGTGCGCCGCGTGATCACGCCGCCCACGGTAACGCGCGCCCCATCGGTGTAGGCGGCCCCCTCGCCCTCCTCGCCAAAGCTATCGAGGATCTCGGAAATGGGCGTGCAGGAGAGGGCCTTCATGTGCTTTTGGTAATCCTCAATGATGTGCCCCGAGAAATACATGCCCGAGCTTTCCTTCTCCAACGTCAAAAGCTCTCGGATCCCAAACTCGGGAATGTCGGGATAGCGGTATTCGGGTGGCCGTGCGGCCGCGGTGTCCATGGAAAAGATGTCAAGCTGCCCCGTGACTCCTGCGCGGTCACGCTGGGCGATCTCATCGATCATGGCCTCATAGACCGAAAGGAGGCGGGAGCGGAATACGCCAAGGCGGTCAAAGGCGCCGCACTTGATCAGTGCCTCCACCTGGCGGCGGTTCAGGTCCTTGCCGCTCATGCGCTCAAGGAAGTCCGCAAAGCTCGTAAAGGGACGGCCGGCGCGCTCGGCAAGGATCGCCTCCACAAAGGGGCGGCCCACGTTACGCAGCGCCAAAAGGCCAAAGCGGATATCGTTACCGCTGACCGAGAAGGTCATGCGGCTCTCGTTGATGTCGGGCGGTAAAACCGCGATCCCGTAGCGGGTGGCCTCGGCGATATACTCGGCGGTCTTTGTCATATCCCCAAGCACCGAGGTAAGGAGGGCTGCCATATACTCCCGCGGGTAGTGCGCCTTCAGGTACGCCGTACGGAAGGAGTGGGTGGCATAAGCCGCCGCGTGGCTCTTGTTGAAGGCGTACTCGGCAAAGCTCTGCATACGGTCAAAGAGCGCCTCGGCCGCCGCGGGGGACACACCGCGCTCAGCAGCGCCCTTGACAAAACCATCCCGCTCCGCCG
>JAFQWT010000090.1 GCA_017407375.1 Clostridia bacterium | reverse complement strand
GGACGATTCTCTCCTCTCCCACACGAAGGGTGAGTGAGCCGTCGTCCCCGATGACCTCGGCAATGCCGGAGATGGTCCTCCCCCCGAGGACGGTCTCCACCCGCTGCCCCAACACCACCGAGCGGCGGCGGTATTCTCCGAGGAAGGAGCCGTCAAGCAGGGAGGGGAGAGCACCGTAGAGGTGGTTGAGGATCGCGGCGGCCAGGCGCTCGGGCGGGGGCGGGGGCGCAAAATCCCCGATCGCCGCGGCAATGCCCGCAAGGTGGGAGGGAAGGGCGTTCGGCAACAGGTTGATGCCGATGCCAAGGACGGCAAAGGAGAGGCCCCCCTCGGCGCTCAGCTCCCCCTCGGTGAGGATGCCGGCGATCTTAGCGCGGCCCACGCGCAGGTCGTTCACCCACTTGATCCCTACGGACAGCGGCACCAGCTCCTCGATCGCGCGGGCGGCCGCCACAGCGACATAGGGCGTCAGGAGTGAAACACGGTCAGCGGGGATCGGGCGGCGGAGCAGCACGCTCATGTAGAGCCCCGCCCCGCGCGGGGAGGCAAACTCCCGCCCAAGGCGCCCCCGCCCTGCGGACTGTCCCTCGGCAATGACGGCTGTGCCGTCGGGCGCGCCCTCCCTTGCCAGGACGTGCAGGGTGAGGTTGGTGGAGGGCAACGTGGAAAAGACACGCACGTTGCTTGGCGTGTCGGGCAAGAGATGGGAGATGACGTCCTTTGGCTTCATGGCGGCTCCTTGCGGCGTTCTGTTTCCTTTTTATTATAACACACGCGCGCGTAAAAGTAAAGAGCGCACGGAGACCTCCGTGCGCTCTTTGGCTTAGAAGATGGGGAAGCCCGCCGCCTCATGCGCGGCGCGAAGCTCATCGCAAAGGGCCACGCACTCATCGGTCGAAAGGACGGCGCCCGTGTGGGGGTCCATCATTGCCGCGTGATACACGTGCTCCATTTTGCCCGTGGCCGCCGCCTCAATGGTGAGGAGCTGGGGGTTGATGTTGGTGATGTTCATCGCCGCCAGCTGAAGCGGCAGACGCCCAACGTGGGTCGGGTGAATGCCCTTGTTATCGACAAGGCAGGGCACCTCGACCACCGCCTCGCGCGGCAGGTTGTCGATAAGACCGGTATTCAGCACGTTGCCGCCAATGCAGTCGGGCGTGTTGGTGACGATCGAGTGGAGAATGCGCGAGGCATACTCATGCGAGAGCGTATGCGTGATCGCACCGCCGTTCATGAGCCCCTCCTTCTGCTTTTTCCAGTTGGCGATCTGGTTCACACAGCGGCGCGGATACTCGTCCAGCGGAATGTTGAACTTCTCAATGAGGTCGGGACGGTTCGGCTTGATGTAGAGATAATTGTATTCGGCGTTGTGCTCGCTGCTCTCGGTACAGTAGTAGCCAAGCTTGTCGATGTAGTCGTAGCGCACCATGTTGCCGTGCTTCTCGGTGGCGTTCTTCTGCTTGGCACGGCGGCGGATCTCGGGGTAGAGGTCGTTGCCGTCCTTGTCCTCGATCTCCAGGAGCCAGGCCATGTGGTTGATGCCGGCGATCTTCTCGCGGTGTCCCTCCAGCTTGTCCAGCATATCCATATCGCGGAGAAGGAACCTGACGCACACCTGTACCGAGTGGCAAAGGCCGAGGGTGTTGACCCCCGTGTGGTGGAGCATGTAGCCCGTCAGCATGGCCATGGGGTTGGTGTAGTTCAAAAGGAGG
>JAFQWT010000089.1 GCA_017407375.1 Clostridia bacterium | reverse complement strand
TCTCTGAAAAATTATAGTGTAGCACCCGAAGGTGTTATACCCTTTTCATTGAGCCAAATTCTTGGCAATTTACTTTCGTTTGAGTAGTAATAAACTCTTATTCTCAACGGATTCCTTCGCACCTTTCAGTGCTCGAAATTCTGTTGTTCAATTTTCAAAGACCGATGCCCGTCCGACCCATCTCCTGCGTCGGACAGCTTTTCTATTATACCCCCGCTTTCCCCTTTTGTCAAGTGCTTTTTTAAACTTTTTTCAAGTTTTTTGAAAAATTCTTGCCGTAGGGCAGGGCTATCCCCCCGTTTTCGGTGGGGACTTTCAGTATATCACGGTTTTGGCCGCTTGTCAAGGGGTTTTTGCCGAAAACATGGGGAATTTCGCTTTTTTGTGACATGGATGAGACGGGGGGCGGCCGAGGGGACGGAGGAGGGCAAGGCGCGCGGAGGTGGGCGTGGCGGCGGGGAGATGCACGCTGACGCGTGATGAGATACAAGGGCGGGGCGCCCTTGATGATATACACGACTGTGTCGTGATGATATACACGCTGACGCGTGATGATATACCGCCTGTGGGCGGATGATATACACCGCGCGAGGCGCGGTGATGGAGGCCCCTCTCAGTCGCGTTCCGCGCCAGCTCCCCCCGAGGGGGAGCCATCGGAAAGCCGAGCTTCACCTTTGTTTGCGTTCGTCTAATATCGGCCTCGCCCTTGGGGAGAGGTGGCGGCGCAGCCGACGGAGAGGGCGATGGGCGGCGGGGGGAAGATGCACGCGGGGGCGTGATGTGATACAAGGGCGGGGCGCCCTTGATGATATACACGCTAACGCGTGATGATATACCGCCTGTGGGCGGATGATATACACCGCGCGAGGCGCGGTGATGGAGACGGGGCGGGGAGGGAGGGAGGGGAGGACACGGCGGAGGGGGGAGCTTATATAACATAATGAAAAAAAACAACGGCAAGCCGCGGCTTGCCGTTGAATTACGTAACGTGGACGACCGTGCCCCACGGAGGTGTTACCCTCTCGTTATTGATGATCCAAAGCACGGGGATCTGCATGGCGCTCGCTTCCAAGGGATAGGAGGCGTAGCCGTCAGTGAAGATCACAAGGCAGGTGGGGGGTGTGGCCGCATAATGCTCCCGCACGTAGGCGAACACCGCGCCAAAGCTGGTGCCTCCGCCCCCCTGAGGCAGGATGTCCATCAGCTCCTTCTCGTTCGTAAAGGGGCGCGGGGGAACGACCTCCGTGTCAAAAAAGCCAACGCTTCCCGTAAGCTTGCCCTTCATTTGCTCTATGGCGCTGCGCAGCTCGGAATACACGGCCGAAAGCGCACACGTATTGACCGAGCCCGAGGTGTCGATCATAAATAGGACGTTCCGCAGAACGGTCTCCCGCTCGTTGAAGTCGGGAAGGAAAAAGTCGGTGTCGGAGAAGCGGCGGTCGGGAGGCGAGAAGGAGTAATCGCACAGATCCTCCTGCAGGAAGCGGCGAAGCAGGCGGCGCCAGTCCACCTTGCCGCGCCTCGGCTCCCCCGCCATACGGCGGAGCAGCCCCGCGCCACCGCCCTCTCCTTCCTTGTCTCTGCCTTCCTTGGCAGCCAGCTTGACGGCGGCCGCCGCGCGCAAGCGCCAACGCATCCAAAGGGCGCGGCCTTCGTCCTCCCCCCCATCCTTTTCCATGGCCTTCCCCTTCGCTTCCTTGGCCTTACCGTCCTCCCCGCCGCCCGCTGCCTCCTCGGAGGAGACGGCGACAAGCGGCACTCCCTCAGCGGCTTCAAGGATCGGCTCGCACGTGCCGGGCCACTCTCCCCACAGCGCGTGGCTGTCGATCAGGACGATCGGCAACGTCTCCTCACCGAGCACGCGGGCATCCGAAAGGAGGAGACGGTAGATCTCCTCGGCGGTCATGCCCTCGGGCTCCTTGCCCACACGGTTCAGCTTGCGAGAGACCTTGCCGAGGTGAGGATACCGCTCCTTGGTAAAGCCGAGCTTCTTCAGCTCACAGTTGATGATGAGGTCACAGGCGTAATGGTACTCCGCCCGCCGAAGCCCCGCCCCCTGCCAGGGATGCCCGTGCAAAAGATGCAGTATCTCGTGACACAAAACGTAGTCCAGCTCCTCCTCGTACAGCTTATCAAGGAGCGGCGCCGGAAAGGCAATGACCTGCCCGTCCGTTGAGAAGGAGGAAATATCCCTCCGCGCGACGTAGCGCAGGTGCATCAGAAGGAGTGCAAACGCCGGAGCACGCTCGAGAAGGCGCGCGCGCGAGGCCTTGAGCTTGGCCGCAAGGCGCCGACGGCGATCGGCGGTCAGCATACGCCGTACCGATCCCACTCGCGCCCCGACCTGGCAAACCAGTCGTCATACTCGCGGATATTGGAAAGCAGCTCACGCAGCTCGCCGATCTCGAGGAGATCCTTGTAAATACGATTTTTGAACTCGTGCGGCAGGCGGTAGACGTATTTGACGGCGTTTCGGATCCCGTCGGAGGCGCGATGCTCCCACGCGTACGAAACGATCATAGACGAAAGAGCAAAGAGGGCGTTGGGCTTTTGCGGAGGCATAGGGCAGGCGCCCGCAAAGATCTCCTCGACGTCGGGAAGCGATCCGTAGATCTCGCTCCACGTGAAAAGCTCGTACGCCGCATCCTTTCCCACACACCCCACGATAAGGGGGAGCATGGCGTGGACGTTCTCACTCACGCCGCCAAGAATGTGGCTCACCATCTCCCACGAACGCGGTGTGGGAAAGGCGAGGTCCTCGTTTTGGGGATCGAACTCCATCAGCCACTCGGGGTTGGCCTCAAGAAAGCCGAGCACGATCCGATGGATCCCCGCACGGACGGCCCACCGATGCCAGCTCTCCGCATCGTTCACCAGCTCCAGGTGGCAAAGGCGGTTGGCCAGGGCCTTGGGCATCGCATACGCGACCGAGCGGTCGGTCACGCGGTTGCCCGCGGCAAGGACGATGCAGTTGTCGGGGAGCTTGTGCTCCCCCACGGTACGGTCCAGCGTGATCTGATAGGCCGCCGCCTGCACCGAGGGGGGCGCGGCGGAGATCTCATCAAGGAGCAGGAGGTTGACGGTCCCCTCTCCCTCCTCCATCTGGAAGATCTTCGGCTTCAGCCAAACGGCCAGGGTCCTGTCCTCATTGGCCGTGGGAATGCCGCGAAGATCGACGGGATTAAAGAGGAGCAAGCGCACGTCAGTCACGTTCACGCGCTTGCCCGTTTCTGCGGCGATCCTTTTGGCGATCGCGCGGACGCCCTGCGATTTTCCGATGCCGGGTGCACCCCAAAGCATCACGGGGGGAAAGCTTTTGAGTGGCTTCCCCGCGCGGAGGAGCGCCACGTAAGCCCCTGAAAGACGGTCGACCATCTCCCCCACCGTCACCGATGAAAAATTGATTCCCAGCTCACTCATAGCGCGGCCTCCTCCCCCGATCCCTTCCTTGCGTTTTCCCTGAATTTGACGACCGCCCGACAGCGGTAGCACCACAGATCCTTAACGTGCCCTGCCTCCCGCTGTGCGTGCCGCTTACGCGGGAGGGGAAAGGCCGCGCCGCAGTCCGTGCAATAAAGCTCCGACACATACATATCCCGATACCTTTTCATAGCTATCACCCCTTACGGTTTTCTTGTCTTTAGTATATAGGATGGGATGTACCAAAAAGGGGACAGAGCGGGGGATGCGGGGAGGGGG
>JAFQWT010000088.1 GCA_017407375.1 Clostridia bacterium | reverse complement strand
TCAAGGGCGGAAACGCCAACGCCGCCGGCGTTCACTGCCTTTGCGGGGCCTACGATCATGTCCTTGGTTCTGAGGAAATTGAGTGCGTCGTTGGTGGTGGACATGTTGGACACTTCCATATAGTATTTCACACCGTTTGCGGCGATCTTTTCGGCATCCTCCATGACCACCTCGTTCTGGGTGGCGGCGGGCATGGCGATGTCCACCTTTCTGCCCCAGGGCTTCTCACCGGGGAAGAAGGGCACGCCGAACTTGTCTGCATAGTCCTTGATGCTGCCGTGGTTGGAGGCACGCATGGTAAGCAGGAAATTGATCTTTTCGTCGGATGAGGTGATGCCCTCCTCGTCATAGACGTAGCCGTCTCTGCCCGAGATGGTCACGACCTTTGCACCCAGCTCCTTTGCCTTCTTGCAGATACCCCAGGCCACGTTGCCGTAGCCCGAAACGGCGACCGTCTTACCCTCGATCGACTCGCCGTAGCTCTTCAGAAGCTCGACAAGGTAGTAGACCGCGCCGTAGCCCGTGGCCTCGGGGCGGATCAGCGAGCCGCCGTAGGAGCGGCCCTTACCCGTGAGAACACCGGTGAACTCGTTGCGCAGGCGCTTGTACTGACCGAACAGATAGCCGATCTCGCGGGCACCCACGCCAATGTCACCCGCAGGGACGTCGGTATCGGCACCGATGTGCTTCGAAAGCTCGGTCATAAAGCTCTGGCAGAAGCGCATGACCTCTCCGTCCGACTTGCCCTTGGGGTCAAAGTCGGCGCCGCCCTTACCGCCGCCCATGGGGAGGCCGGTGAGCGAGTTTTTGAAGGTCTGCTCAAAGCCAAGGAACTTGATGATGCTCTCGTTGACCGAGGGGTGGAAGCGCAGGCCGCCCTTGTAGGGGCCGATGGCGCTGTTGAACTGGATGCGGTAGCCGCGGTTGACCTGAACGTTGCCGTTGTCGTCCACCCACGGAACGCGGAACTTGATGATGCGCTCGGGCTCGACCATCATCGCCAGGACGCCGCTCTCGAGATACTCGGGGCTCTGCTCAATGACGGGCTCAAGCGATTCCAGCACCTCGCGCACCGCCTGATGAAACTCGGGCTCGCCGGGGTTGCGCTTTTCCACTGTCTGCATCAGCTCGTCAAGAGCCTTGATCTTGAATGCCATAATAGAATACTCCTTTAATTAGTATAGACGGAAGCCGTCTTACGGAATGAGATAATGATAGCACATTTTTTGCGTTTATGCAAGTCTTGCGGTAAAAAAAATCAAAAAAATCCTTCCGGGAGGCACGGTGGGCGGTCACGGATGCTAAAAATTGGTGCGGGGGCTTGCAAAAGGCCGCCCTTTGTGATACAATAAAGAAGTTTTGGAGAGCATTATTTTTGGGATAAGAAAGGAGTCGCTATGCAAAAGCTTCGTGAGCTGTGGAAGCTCTTCTTCACGTTTTTTAAGATCGGCGCCTTCACCTTCGGCGGCGGCTACGCGATGATCTCACTGATCGAGGACGAGTGTGTCACCAAAAACCAATGGATGACGCATGAGGAAATGGCGGATATGCTGGCCATTGCGGAGTCCACCCCCGGCCCCATCTCCATCAACTGCGCGACGCACATCGGCTACCGCCGCCTCGGCCTTTTCGGCGCCGCCATGACCACCCTCGGCGTGGTGCTGCCCTCCTTCATCATCATTCTCCTTATCGCCAATTTCTTTGACTATTTTCTAAAGATCCCCCTTGTGGCTGCGGCCTTCCGCGGGATCGCCGTGGCGGTGGCCCTGCTCATTCTGCGCGTGGGGCTGAAGCTCCTCCGCAAGACCGACCGCCGTCCTCTGCTCGTCGGCATCCTCCTCGCATCGGCCCTCCTCGTGCTTTTGAACCATATCCTCTCGCTCGGGGTATCCACCGTCTACGTGATCCTCGGCGCCGCCCTCTTTGGGCTTGCCACCTCCTACCTCAAAAAAAGAGAGACCCCGCCCTCGGAGGGTGAGGGAAGGGAGGACGGGGAATGATCTTTCTTTCGCTTTTTCTGAACTTTCTGAAGATCGGTCTTTTCACCTTCGGCGGTGCGTACGGAGCCATTCCCATCATCCGTGAGACGGTTCTTGCCAACGCCTGGCTCACCGAGGAGCAGTTTTCCTACTTCCTCGCCGTCAGTGAGTCCACCCCCGGACCCATCATGGTCAATATGGCCACCTACGTCGGCTTTACCATGGGCAGTGCGGATCACGGCGTCCTCGGCGGTGTGCTCGGCTCGGCGCTTTGCACCCTTGGCACGGTGCTCCCCGCCTTTGTCATCATGATCCTCATCACCACGGTCCTGCGCCGCTTCATCAACAACTCCCACGTGCGCGCCGTCCTCGCGGCGATCGTCCCGTGTGTCACGGGCATCATCGTTGCGACGGGCCTGTATATGCTCGCTGAGCTCATCTTCCCCTCGCTCCCCGCATCGCTCGGCAGCTTTTCTCTCCCCGCCCTCATCGTGGCGGCGGTCCTTATCGTCTTTATGGAGGTCTACCGTCGGCTCCGCAAAAAGCCCGTCTCTCCCATCCTTCTCATTGTGGTGGCCGCCGTTCTCGGCATGATCTTTTTTAGGTAAACAAAACGTTATAAAAGGAGAAAAACCATGTTACGTATTGAGAATTTGACCAAGCGTTACGGCGATCGCGCCGCGGTCTGCGAGCTTTCTCTGCATATTGCCCCCGGGGAGATCTTCGGCTTCATCGGTCACAACGGGGCGGGGAAGACCACCACCCTGAAGTCGGCGGTTGGTATCCTCCCCTACGATGAGGGGGAGATCACGGTCGGCGGTATCTCGATGCGGGAGGACCCCCTGGCCTGCAAGCGTATGATGGCGTACCTCCCCGACCAGCCCGACCTTTACGAGTTTATGAGCGCTGTCAAGTACCTCCGCTTTGTGGCCGATATCTACGGCATGGGTGACGAGCGCGAGGAGCGCATTGCGACCCTTGCCGAGCGCCTTGGCATCAAGGATGACCTCAGTCAGCCCATCTCGGCTCTCTCGCACGGGATGAAGCAGAAGGTCGCCATCATCGCGGCGTTTCTTCATTCCCCGCGCCTGATCCTGATGGATGAGCCCTTTGTCGGCCTCGATCCGCGCGCCGCGCACGTCTTAAAGGAAATGATGCGGGAGCATTGCGCGGCGGGCGGCGCCATCTTCTTCTCAACGCACGTTCTCGATACGGCGGAAAAGCTGTGCGATAAGGTCGCCATCATCAAGGCAGGGCGCCTCCTTGTCGAGGGCACGATGGCCGAGGTCCGCGGCAACGAATCGCTTGAGGAGGTCTTCCTTGAGCTTGCCGACACGGGCGAGGAGGAGTGACATGCTCGCAACTCTCCTGAAAATGCGCTTTGCCTCGCTCTTTGCGGCGGCCACCACGCCCAAAAAGCGGCGGCGCTCGCTCATCATGACCCTCCTTTTGCTTCTCCTCTTTGCTTACGTGGCCGTGACGCTTGTCGGCTTTTTCGTCCTTATCTTTGCAACGCTTGGCGGCGGTCTTGCCGAGGCGGGCGGTGACCATCTCTATTTTGCCCTTGGGGGGACCGCCTCCCTCCTTCTGATGGTGGTGGGGAGCGTGGCCTTCACGCAGAATCAGCTTTACGTGGCCAACGATAACGAGCTGTTGCTCTCGATGCCGATCCCCGAGCGGCTCATCCTCATCTCACGCCTTTTGCTCCTTCTTGCCGTCAATTATATCCTGGAGGCGCTCATCGCCCTGCCGATGATGGTCGTTTGGCTCTTCGTCGGGCGGGTCACCCTCCTCGGTATCCTCTCGGCACTGCTCGTCCTTCTTGCTCTGCCGCCCCTGGCGCTGGCGCTTTCCTGTCTTTTCGGCTGGGTGCTGGCGCGCCTGGTTGCAAAATTCAAGCGCAAGACCTTTCTCACGCTGTTTCTTTCCCTTCTTCTCATCGGCGCCTACTTTGTCCTTTGCTTCGGCCTTGGGTACTTCGCCGAGGACATCGAAACGCTGGATTTTGCCTCGGTTGCGGCCACACTCAACGCCATCGCGCCGCTCCGCCTTCTCGGCCGTGCCATGGTCGGCGCGCCCCTTGCCCTGCTTGCCGTCCTGGCGCTTTCGGTCGGTGTCTCGGCCCTTGTCTTCCTTTGGCTCGTGCGTACCTTCCGCACGACCGTCCTTGCACGCCCCGCGGTCGCTCGTGCCGTGTACCGTGAGGAGAAAAAGCGTGCCAGCCGCTCGCCTCTCGTTGCCCTTACGGTGCGGGAGCTTTCCCACCTTGCCTCGTCGGCAGGGTACATGATGAACGCGGGGCTTGGCCTTGTGCTTGCGCTCGTCCCCCCGATCCTCTTGCTTGTCAACCGCTCGTCCCTTGCGCCTCTTTTTGAGGAGGCCCCCTTCCTTCTGCCTCTCCTTGCCCCCGCCGCAGTGGTCGTTACCACGCTTTGCCTTTCCACCGTTCTGTTCTCGGCCTGCACCGTGTCGCTCGAGGGGCGCTCGCTTTGGGTCGTGCGGACCTCGCCCGTTCCCACGCGCACCGTGCTTCTCTCCAAGGCACTCTACCACCTCGTCCCCACGCTCCCCACGGCCGTTGTCGCGCTCATCCTTTACGCGGTGGCGCTCTCGCTCCCCGTGCTTGACGTTCTGGCGGCCCTCCTTGGGCTGTTGGCCTACCTTTCCCTTGCCTCGCTTTTCGGGCTCCTTATGAACCTTCTCTTTCCGAAGCTGGAGTGGAAGAACGAGCTGGTGCCCGTCAAGCAGGGGGGCGCCGTGCTGCTTAGCATGCTTGGCGCGGGGGCCGCGGCAGGCCTTGGTGCCCTCCTTCTCATCCCCCTCGCTTTCCTTTTGCCCGCGGCCGTGGCGCTCCTCATTTACGCCGCCGTCCTCGGCGCCGTCGCCTTCCTCCTTTATAAGCTCGTGATGAGCGTGGGCGTCCGCCGTTTTGAAGCACTCTAACCGAAAAAACACAGTAGGGAGTTAAGTTTTGTTTACTTTAGAACAGGAAATCAACCGCCGCCGCACCTTTGCGATCATCTCTCACCCCGACGCGGGTAAGACCACCCTGACCGAGAAGTTTCTGCTGTACGGCGGTGCCATTCAGTCGGCGGGGGCCGTCAAGGGCAAGGCCAGCGACCGCCACGCCGTCTCGGACTGGATGGACATTGAAAAGCAGCGCGGTATCTCCATCACCTCGTCGGTGATGCAGTTTGAGTACGACGGCTTTTGCATCAACATTCTCGATACCCCCGGCCACCAGGACTTCTCGGAGGACACCTACCGCACGCTGATGGCGGCGGACAGCGCCGTGATGGTCATTGACGCCGCGAAGGGCATCGAGCCGCAGACGCGCAAGCTCTTCAAGGTATGCGCGATGCGGGACATCCCGATCTTTACCTTCATCAATAAGCTCGACCGCGAGGCGCGCGATCCCTTTGACCTCCTTGACGAGCTGGAGAAGGAATTCGGCATCGGCACCTATCCCGTCAACTGGCCGATCGGCTGCGGTGTGAACTTCCACGGCGTTTACGACCGTGAGCGCCGCGAGATCCTTGCCTTTGCCGATGCGCACAGCGGCCGCAGCCGCATTGAGGGCACGCGCTGTGAGCTGTCCGAGACCGAGCGCCTTGATGAGCTCATCGGTGAGTACCGCCGCCGCGAGCTTTGTGAGCAGGTCGAGCTTCTCGATGCTGCCTCCTTTGACTTTGACCTCGATAAGGTGCGCCATGGCAAGCTCTCGCCCGTCTTTTTCGGCTCGGCGCTCAACAACTTCGGCGTGGAGCCCTTCCTCAAGGCCTTCCTTGCGATGACCACGCCCCCCCTGCCGCGTGCCACCACCGAGGGCACGGTCGACCCCGTGGCCGACCCCTTCTCGGCCTTTGTCTTCAAGATCCAGGCCAACATGAACAAGGCCCATCGCGACAGGATCGCCTTTATGCGCATCTCCTCGGGCCGCTTTGACCGCAACGAGGAATACTACCACGTCCAGGGCGAAAAGCCGATCCGCCTCTCGCGCCCCCAGCAGATGATGGCGGAATCCCGCGCAG
>JAFQWT010000087.1 GCA_017407375.1 Clostridia bacterium | reverse complement strand
TCCTTATGAACGCCCCGCACGATAAGCACCCGACCGACCCCGGAGCGCAGGCCCATTACGATGCCATGTACGGCGATCTTATGACGGCGTGCCCGCGCATCAAATACATCACGCTTGAGGGGGAGAACACCCACTTCAAGAGCCACGACCCCGCCGTGTGCACCCGGTCGAACGTGGACGGGATCCCGACGGGCGTGCCGACGCCCGGCTGGTGGCCCTGCTCGGATTACCCCGACTGGGTACGTATGATCCTTTCCGCGGTCAGAAAGCATTCGGACACCGCCGAGATTATCTTCAGCACCTACAACTGGGGCTTTGCCCCCGAGGAGGATCGTGTGAGGCTGATCGAGAACCTGCCCGACGGCATTATCCACGAAGCCACGTGGGATATGTTCCAGCGGCGCCGCATCGGTGACTCGGTCAGCACGGTGCCCGATTACTCGCTCTCCTTTGTCGGCCCCGGCGACTACTTCAAGAGCGAGGCGATCGCGGTTGCCAAGCGCCCGGGGCTCCGTCTGGCCGCCAACTCGCAAACCTCGGGGCGGACCTGGGACTTTGGCGTTGTGCCCTATGAGCCGATGCCGGGACAATGGATCAAGCGTTACGAGGCAATGCAAAAGGCCCACGAGGAATGGGGGCTTTCCTACATCAACGAAAACATTCACTACGGCTTTTACCCCTCCTTCATTCTGGACATTGAAAAGGAGGCCTTCTTCACAAACGGCCGCCCGCTCAACGAAATGCTTTCTCTGGTGCTTTCCCGTGATTTTGAGGAAAATGCCGATCGCGTGAAGGAGGCGTGCGATCTCCTTGACGAGGCGATCACGCATTACGTGCCGACCAACGAGGACCAATACACGGCCTACCGCATCGGCCCCTCCTACCCCATCGTCTTTGACCCGCACACCGGAAAGCGCGCGGCGCGCAACAAGGCCATGTTTGGCAATGCGCTCTACCGTGCGACCTACGTTCCCGACGTGGGCGGGAAGCATTCCCCCTCGGGCGTACGCTTCTACGATGAGGTGAAGGAGGGCGAGGTGATGCGCGACCTTCTCCTGCGTGCGCTGGAGATCTTGAAGGCCTGCCCTGCCCCCAACGAAAAGCTGAAGAAGCTCACCGTCCTTGTGGAATTCATCTACCGCTCGGTCCTGACGGCGCTTGCCAACAAGGAGATGCACCTTCTCCGCTCCCGCTTCTTTATTGCGAGGACACGCGAGGAGGCCGATGAGCTTCTCGATGCGATCGAGGCGCTGATGCGAAAGGAGCGCGAGAACGTCCTTGCCACCATTCCCCTCGTGCAGTTTGACTCGCGCCTTGGCTGGGAGCCGAGCATGGAGTACGCCTGTGACGAGGACGCCCTCCGCTGGAAGCTCGATCAGCTTGACTATGAGCTGAACTCCTTTATCCCCAAGACCCGCAGGGCCAATGCCCTTGTGGACGTGTACCGATAAGAAAAAGCCCTCTTGTGGCCCCTGCTTTATCGTAGGTGCCACAAGAGGTTTTTCTATATTTTTCCTTTTACGAAATAAATTCGTAACCGCCGCGTTTTACTTGTGGAGGGTATGGTGTGCATGTTATAATGAGGTATAGAACAAAAAAAAGGAGCCGCCTATGACGCTGAAGAAGATCGCCGAGCTGGCCAACACCTCTCCCTCCACGGTTTCAAAGGCCTTTGCGGGAAGCCCCGAGATCAGTGCTTACACCCGTGAGAGGATCTTCCGCATTGCCAAGGAGCTCGGTTACTTTGAGAAATACTGTAAGCTCAAGCGGTCGCGGCCCCTGATCGCTCTGCTACTCCCCGCGGTGGAGAGCGAGTATTACGCCAGGATCGCCGGGGCATTGGAGCACGAGATCGAAACGCGGGGTGGAATGGCCGTTATGGCCTGCACGCGCTTCCAGCCCCAGCGGGCGGCCGCCCTTTTCGGTGAGATGGCCTACAAAACGCGTGTGGACGGTATCATCGTTGAGGGAAGCGCCCCTCACATCAAAAACCCCGACCACTTCCCCCTCGTCTCCTTCGGCGTTTCCAAGCGCCATCCCGAAAATGCCGATAAGCTCTGCATGGATGTGGAGGGCGGGATTTGTGAGCTTGTAGGACTCATTAAGGAATACGGCTACAAAAGAGTCGGCTTCCTTGGCGAATCCCTGACACGCATAACGCTCAACCGTCTGAAGGCGGCGCTTCGCCATCACGGGCTCCCCTATTACCAGAAATACACCGTGATGTCGGAGGAGCGCTTCACGGCGGCGGGAGAACAGGGCTTTCTTGAGTTGCTCCGCCGCGGGGGCTTGCCTGAGGTCATCATTGCGGCCTACGACTACATTGCCTACGGCGCCATGAAGCAGGCACGTCTCTGCGGCTATCGGATCCCCGAGGATCTCTGCTTTGCGGGGATAAACGACATTACCCCCTCCAGCATCCTCGACGTCCCCCTGACCTCGCTCCGCACCAACTTTGAGGAGATTGCATCAACGCTTGTGGATCTCCTTTTCAAGCGCATTGAGGACCCCTGCTACTCCGACCCCATCGTAGTGAGGGCTCCCGTCACCGTTTGTCTCCGCGAATCCCTCTGCCGCGCCGAGGAGCGCGGACAAAAACCGCTTTCAAACGATAGGAGGAAGGACCTATGAGTCGAAATAATCGAAAAGTTTTGTTTACTTCCATCATCCTTTTGCTCTCGATGCTGCTCTCAAGTTGCTCATTTCTCGGGAGTGTCGGCTGTCTTCTCGGCCACACGTGGGACGAGGGGGCGGTGACCGAGCATCCGGGATGCGAGGAGGCGGGGGTCCGCACATTCCGCTGCACGGTGTGCGCCACCACCAGGACCGAGGCCGTCGCTGCCACGGGTCATACGTGGGACACGGGCAGCGTCACCACCGCCGCCGGCTGTGAGACGGACGGCGTCACCACCTTTACCTGCGCCTCCTGCGCCCTCACAAGAACCGAGCCGCTGACCGCCACGGGGCATGCATGGGATGATGGCACCGTGACCACCCCTGCCGACTGTGAGAATGACGGTGTGCGTACCTTCACCTGCGCTGACTGCGGCGCCGAGAGGACCGAGGCCATCCCCGCAGACGAGGAGGGGCACGCCTGGGATGCGGGTGTTGTGACCACCCCCGCGACATGTGAGAGGGACGGTCTGCGCACCTTCACCTGTGCCTCCTGCAAGACCACAAGGACCGAGGTCATCTCCTCACTTCTTGAAGGTCACGACTGGGGCGCGGGCGTTGTGAGCACCCCCGCAACGTGTGAGAGCGCGGGTGCCCGCAGCTTTACTTGCTCACGCTGCTACGCGGAAAGGACCGAAGCGATCGGCGCCTTCGGTCACGCCTTTGGCGCCTGGACCGAAACGGAGGGAGGCCACCGCCGCGTCTGTGCCAACGATCCCACGCACACGGAAAGCGGCGCGCACGTGCTGGGAAGCGTTGAGCACAACGCCAACGGCTCCCATTCGGCGCTTTGCACGGCCTGCGGCCATACCACCGCCTCCTGCACGGCGGCCTTTGGGGAGTGGGAAAGCGTGGGAGACAAGGGCCACGCCCGCACCTGCGCTGCGGGGCATACCGACCTTTCGCAGCACGATAAGACCTGCAGCGAGCTGACCGTGGCTCCCACGGCCACCGCCCCGGGAAAAGCCAATCACGTTTGCTCGGTCTGCCTTGACGAGTGGGATGAGGTCATCCCTGCGGGCAGCGAGGTTCTGACCCGCGCCGACTACGAGCGCGCCATCGTGACGACGGGCTGGTCCTATTACATCAAAAGGACCAAGGCCCAGTACGACTCCGCAACTCTTACAAGGATCTCGGGAAATTACGGTGGCATCACCCGCCACACCCCCGAGGCATCGCCCGAATACGGCACCGACCACACCTCAATCTTCACCGTCTGCACGGGCTTTGTTCACAAAACCTATCTTGAGGCACTTGACCGTTACATTTTGGAAAGAAAGTTTGGCCCGAGCGGCCTGACCACCACATGGATCTGGCGCATCGCCGACAACCAGCCCGAGCCGGACGCGATCGCCACCACGCTGAAGATTCCCGATCCCTACACCGAAAACGATGCCGACACCGCCATCGTCCGTTGGGTGGATTACGTGGGACTGAAGGAGGACGGCGACTCCTCCGACAACGTGGAGGATGACGAGCGCATGCAGCTCTATCAGTCCACAAGCTTCACCGATTTCAAGGAGCTGAACTCGTGGAGCAACGATGACGGTCTCGATTTCTACCGCGCCGAGGGCGAGGAGAATTACAGCTATTATCTTGACGGAGAGGCCCTTGCCCCCGCCGATGCCAAGGCGCTCCTCAGAAGACACATTATGGATAACGATGGCAACGGCAATTACACCTACCTCCGCCCCGGCGACGTAACGGTCCGTGACGGTCACGCCCTTCTTTACATCGGCAACAGCTACGTTTTGGATGCCAGCAGCTCGGGGGGCGGGAAATTCAACGTTACCACAGGCGAGGAGAACTGGGAGCCGTACGGCACGGTATTCGGGCATTTCAAAACCGTGGAGAGCACGTTGGACGATGCCAAGACCGACTACGTGGTCATGCGCCCTCTCGATTTTTATATGCACGACCGTGACGGCGACCCAGGAAACGATATCCTCACCATGAACGGCGCCCCGCTCACGATCCCCGCCTCTACCCTCTCGCGCATGAGGTATCCCCTGATGGACATCAACCGCACGGTAGGCATCACGCCCTATGGAACGGTGACCAAGGGCGACACTCTCACCTACACGGTGAAGGTCGAGAACGGCACGCTGGACTCGAATTACGTGTTCTGGACGAAGGACACGGACGGCGTGGACTACCGCGACCTTTCGGTGACCGAAAGGATCCCCGAGGGCACCGAGTTTGTGAGTGCCACGGGAGGGGCCACCATGAATAACGGTGTCCTCACGTGGTCGCTTGACATCCCCGCAGGGGAAAGCGCCACGGTCAGCTATACCGTCAGGGTCGTGGCTGAGCGCGGCACCACGGTGGTTTCCGACGGCGGCTTTGTGGACGCGATCCCCTCCAACCGCATCGAAAACACGGTGGGGGGCGCCAAGCTTTCCGAGGCACAGAAGGAATTTCTCCTCGGCCTTACCGCCACCGACGAGTGGAAAACGGCCTACGGCACAGACCTTGCCTTTGCCGAGGGGATCTACGCCGCCATGGGCATAACGCTTGAGCTCGGCACGGTAGAGGAGGCGGTGGAGGCCCTCTTCACCCCCCAAAGCTTCAAGAACCGTCCCTCGCTTTATCCCTGGTTCTACGGCACGTCGGCTCCCGCCTACACGATGTTTGCCCCGCAAACGGCCGTTGCGGCCGAGCACCAAGCGCTCCGGGATATGCTGGTGGCGAATGCCTACGGTGGCTACCGCATGCACCCCCTGGACGTGACTAAGCTGAAAAGCGAGGGGCACGAGGCCTTTGACTTTGAGGCGGAATTTTGCAAGGGCATCAAGGAGTTTATGCCGGAATATCTCGAGCCAGGCGACATTCTGGTCTACGGCACCGCCGCCGACCGCACCGACACGGGCATGACAAGCGCCATGGCCTCGACCCGCGTTGTGGTATATCTCGGCAACGAGACCCTCCTGGAAATGAAGTCGAGCGGCACGGCCACCGCCTACACCGGTGCCTCGGCACTCACGCTGATCCGCCACTCGTTCATGAAGGAGAACGACGTATTCTTCCTGCTCCGTCCCTCGCAGGCGGGGGCCGTATCCCCTCACAGCTTTACCCTCACCGAGAGTGTTCCCGCCACCTGCACGGAAATGGGGTCCGCAACCTACACCTGCCGCGGCTGCCATGCCTGCAGCGGGACGGCGGCCACGTTGACCTCGCTCATCCCCGCGCTCGGACACGCGCTGAGCGACACCGCCGTCTATCGGGACGAGAGCAGTCATACCCTCGCCTGCACGAGAGAGGACTGCCTGCTCTCGGAGGAGCTGGCACACACGTGGATCGTGGACAAGACCACGGCGGGAAGCATCCGCTACGCCTGCTCTGCCAAAGGCTGTAGCGGCTCCTATACCCGCGCGACCGCGCTCTCAGAGGCACAGCTCTCGGCGCTGGGCTCGCTCTCGTATGCCTCTGCCGCCTTGACCGCCAACCGCCCCCTGTCTCACATCGCTAATCTTTATTCAAAGCTTGGCCTTCCGGGGCTCTTCGATGCCATGGGTCTACAAGAGAGCAACACCACGGCCTCGGCACTTCCCGGGCGGATCTTCTCGCTCGTGGGTATCGGTGACACAAGCTACAATATTGCCTACCGCCAGTACGTGTACGGGAACGGCGTCAATTACAAGACCAAGCCCGCCGGCCGTATGGTGATCGACGGCTTCTATGGCGGCTCCTGGATCCGCACCGAGCAAAACGGTGCCACCCTGGAGAACGCCGTCACCGAAAAGGGGCTCTCGATTTCCGATCTGCAGCCCGGCGACGTTCTGGTCCTGGCCCGTGCCTCCTCCTCCTCAAAGCAGGTGCAGTGGGCGCTTCTCTACCGGGGCGAGGGCAGGTTCATCGGCGCGATGGCGTACAAGGGGACCTACGCTCTCACGATCGACGGCACCACAGCCGAGTACACCGACCAAAACCTGCGCGGAGAGCTTGTATTCAACCCAAAAACGGGTAAGCTCACTTCCTCCGAGTTCACCACGACCAGAACCTCCTCGTCTCCCACGCCGAAGGCGGTCGCGCTTTGCATTGAGGACTTCACCGACCTGCTCAAAACGGATCCCTTTACGGGAGACGCCCTTCACTACTTTGTCGGTCTGCGTCCCTCGCAGGAAATGGATATTACCCCATAAGACCATAAAAAAGGGAGAGCCACGGCTCTCCCTTTTTCTTATTCTGCGATCGTGAAGCGGATATCTCCCGTGTCGGTGGTGACCTTGCAACGGCCGCCCGTCACGGTCTCGGGCACCGCGATCTTACCCGTATCTGTCCTCGGGATAAAGATCTTTTCAGAAAGGAGCGTGCCCTTGACGTCGCCCGTGTCGGTCTTGATGAGAAGCTCGGCGGCATCACAGCGCGTAAGAGTGACGTCGCCCGTGGAGCGGACGATCGTCAAGGCGCCCGAAAGGACGGTGTTGGTGAGGGTGACGTCGCCCGTGTCCCCCTCGCTCGTCAGGGTGGTGGCCGTAACGTCCGCAAGCTCGGTGCGGCCCGTGCTGACGTAGAGTGAGAGGGCGCCCGCCGAGACGCGGGACAGCCCAATGCGCCCCGTGGAGGAGGTGAGCGTGACGTCGCCCTCGGCGCTCAGCCCGTCAAGACGGGTGTGGCCCGTGGAGCGGCTTGAGGTAAGGGACGTGCAGGTAACGCCCGTGAGGGCGGTATCGCCCGTGGAGGCGGTAAGGGTAATGGCACCGGCGGAGATCCCCTCCAAAAGGACGTCGCCCGTGCTGAGACGGACGTCGATAGCCCCGAGAACGTCCGCGCGGCAGGCAACGTCCCCCGTGGAGCCACGAAGGGTCAGCGAGGCAAAGGTAAAGCCCTCGGACAGTGTGACGTCACCCGTTGACAAAGAGACCGTAAGGGCGCCGTAGCTCCCCTCGGGAAGATACAGCGTGATGCTCGGTGAGCGGAGGTTGATGAGCTTCTCGTACCAGCGGCGCGTGTCGGTCTCGGTGATGCGGAGGGTGCCGTCCTCCACCGCCACGGTGTGGGTAAGGCCCTCCTGCTCGCAAAGCACCGCGCGGCAGGTGCCGTCCTCGGAGGGGAGGACGGTGACGTTGGCAAGCGAGGTCTCAACGCTAATGGCCGTGAACTCCCCTGCCACGGGGTGAGTGCTTTCGGTATAACGGTGCGGGTCAAGGACGGTAAGATCCCAGCCGTGGATAGCCACGGGAATAAAGAGTGCCAAAAGGCCAACGACAAGAAGGGCAAGGGCAACAAGAAGTGAGACGGTGGTAGCTTTCATCAGAGGATCCTCCTGAAGATACATACGGTCTTAAGCCAACGGGGAAAGGCAAGCGTCAAGCGCCAGAGCAGCTTAAGAAGCAGGCGCGAGAGGTGGAAGAAGGGGACGGAAAAGCTGCCGCTGACAAGCGCCGCGCCGAGAAGCATGGCCCCCTTGGGGGCCACGATGAACAGAAGGACCAGCCCGCCAAGGACCCCGCCAAGACACGCCACCGCCAGCGAGAGCGTGACCGCCAGCAGCGAGACAACGACCGACCACGCCGCGGCGTACAGCGATACCACCACCGCCAAAAGCGCCACCAGCAGCGAGAGCCAGATCGGTGACGAAAGCACGGTGGCAACGATCCCCCACGGCGACATCCGACGGTAGGGCTTGATCCTCTCACGGACGATGGCCGAGAGGGGAATATCGTCCACAATATCGAGATAGATCTCCTGCATTGACCCAATGGCGGCCACGGCCTCCTCCTCGGAGAGCCCCTCCTCCATGCGGTCATCGATCATCTCGCTGTAAAAGCCGAGGCGCTCCGCGACTTCCCCCTCGGGCAGGCCGAAGAGCCGACGGCGAAGCTCGCTAAGAAATTCAGCTTTTCCCATGGTCGGTGTCCTCCTTAAGAATAAAGTTGGCAATGCTCCGGATCTCGCACCACTCGCGCTTGAATTCCTCAATGCGCCGCCGTCCCGCAGGGGTGATGCGGTAATACTTGCGGAGGCGCCCGCCGTGCTCAACCGTGTAGACGGTCAGCATAGCGGCAAGCTCCAGGCGCTTGAGCACGGTATAGAGCGTGGATTCCGACATTTCAAGATACGGCTTCATATCCTTGATGATCTTATAGCCGTAGGAATCCTCATCCTTGATAGCGGCCAGGACACAGGCATCAAGAAGGCCGCGCTTCAGCTGTGCATCCATGAATACCCCTCCTTACGTAATACATCATATCACGAAGTATTGTCCCTGTCAAGGGGGTCGGGCAAAAAAATCAGGATTTCGCGCGCTTGCCGTAAAAAAGCCCGCCGCGGAGCGTTTCGCACCGCGGCGGGCTTGGTTTTGGCGATCAAAGGGTAGCGCCGAAGTCGGAAACGATGATCTGACCCGTCAGGGCGCGGGACTCATCGCTCGCGAGGAACAGGAGCACGTTGGCCACGTCCTCGGGCAGGCAGGGCTGCACGCGGAGGTTCATGTGCTTCATCATCTGGCCGAACATATCCTGGTTGAGGGTGGCAGGGTCGGTCTTGGACATCGGCGTGAGGATGGTGGAGGGGTTGACCGAGTTGCAGCGGATGCCAGTGCCCGTAAAGCGCAGGGCGGTGTGCTTGGTAAGGCCGATGATCGCGGCCTTGGAGGACACGTACGAGGCACCGCCAACGCCAAAGGCGCCCGCCACCGAGTCAAGGTTGATGATCGAGCCGTAGTTCTTGGGGATCATATACTTAAGAACGGCGCGCGTGCAGTACATCGTGCCCTTGGTGTTGATGCTGTACACCCAGTCGCAGTCCTCATCGCTGTACGCATCGATCGGCTTGTGGCCCGCCTCAAGCACGCCCGCGTTGTTGACGAGGATATCGACCTTACCAAAGGCCTCGACCGTCTTTTCCACAAGGTTTTCGCAGTCCTCGACCTTCGAAACGTCGGTCTGCACCACAAGGACCTCGCCGCCCTCGGCGCGGATCTCGGCAGCGACCTCCTCAAGCTGAGGCAGGCGGCGCGCACTGATGACGACCTTGGCGCCCTCCTTGGCAAAAAGCTTGGCAGCGGCAGCGCCCACGCCCGAGTTGCTGCCCGTGATGATCGCGACCTTATCGGTTAAACGTCCCATAGTAGTTCTCCTTTTGAATTTGTTTTTTGTGTGAGATTGCCCCTGAATTGACAATTTCTTTTTACAACCGGTTCGCCTCATTATATCACAAGAAAATCACTGTTGCAAGGGAATTTCGCGAATTATAAAGGAAAAAGGCCCGTAAATCTGTTAGGCACGGTCATCTCCCCAACAGCTGCTCGAGCGTGGGGGTTATCGTATTGGTGAGGACCTGATATCCTGCCGCCGTTAAGTGACCGCCATCGGTCGTATATTCTGCATATATTTCACCCGTTTCAAGGTTCAAAAGCGGCGAATACAGATCGACAAATTCGTATCCGTATTTTTCTGACAGGAGTTTTATTTTCACATTGTTATAAGCGGCTTTTTGATTGTTTTTGCCCCATTCCTGACTCATAGAGGTAAGCGATAGCAATACGATTTTGGTATTTGGCAGGTTTTCCTTAAAGCCCTTCAGAATGTTTTCATAGTTATCAAACATCGTATCAAGGTTGTTGGCCCCTATAAGCATTACGGCCACCTTCGGCTTTAGATCGTAAACCGATACCTTAAGGCGTTTTTCAAGACCAAGGGTCGTTTCGCCGCCGATTCCGCGATTAAGAACGAGATACTGGGGATAGTATTTTTCAAGATCGTATCCGTCGGTAAGACTGTCGCCAAGAAAGGAAACGTCCACCTCATAGTCATCATATTTCTCGTTTTCCGCTGTATACGTAGCCAGCTTTGCGTCATAATACTCCTGCACCGCTTTTAATAATTGCTCCTTCTCTCGCTTTTGTGGCAATGCCACAGCCAAAAGATAGGTAAGACCTATCCCTATAGCCAACAAAACGGACAGCGTTACCACAGAAATACCTATCTTCCTTTTTTTGCTCATATACTACTCCTCCGAAAAATTCATCACCCCGATCATTGCCGGCAAAATCTCATTTATCGACGAATTTATTATAAACTAAAACTAACTTTAATGCAATCCGTTTTCCACAAAAAAGGCGCCGACGGATCGGCGCCCTGGGCAGAAAAAGCCCTATTGGTATTCTTCACGGCTTTTTTTGATAAGATTTTACAATGCTTTCCGAATAGGATTTTACAAAGGTGAAGTTCTCATTGGCCATAACGGCAAAGACGCTATAGGTACCGTCCTCCTCCATAAAATAGATCACCCAGTCCTCTTCCCTCTCGTTGGCCCCGTCCGCAATTCTCACAGCATACTCCGCCTTTAGAAAGGTGCCCGTGCCGTTTTCGGTTGAGACCACGGCGGTCGATTTCAAGGTCACCGTCTGCGGTAGCCGTCCTCCCATACTGTACCAAAAGCTTCTTCTTCCAACGGTAACCGTATCCGATAGCCACTCCGGCAAATCCTCTATGGCATCCGGTAAGCTCTCCGCCGAATAGATGGTGGAAAGATCGTTGCGGATATAATACGAATACATCTGATACACATAGGTGCTTCCGACGGGCACCGTTATTGTACGGATTTCCCCCGTCAGTCCAAAATCCTGCCAGCCGTTGCACTTCCCCATATCGCTTTCTTCCAGATACCTCACGGGGTTTTCCGCTTTGTAATCCGGGAATATCGTTCCGTTGTATTCGGCGTTGGGGGGGAGAATGACATAGTAATGCGTGGTGGTTACCGCCTCCCCTTTCTCAACAAATCGCAATGCGGCGGCCTCGGCGGTTCCTATCCCCTTAATTTCATAAATCTCGGCAGAGAGCTCTTCCGTAGATATCCAATCGCCCTCCCTATTTTTCCATCCCGCCGTGACCGCCACGTCCTGGAGCTTATTTCCGACTCTGTCGGCGGGAATCACGTTAGCCCCCATATAGGACGAGAACGCTCCCTCGATGATTGCGTAGTCGTAATATTTCTCCATAACGATTTCACCGTCGAAAGGCGGCTGGGGACCGTCGCCGGACAAAAGCATCGGCGAGAGCGTTAACGCGATGACAAGCACGAGAAGAACGCCGGCAGCAAGAGAGCCCCATTTAAGCCAGGTGTTACGGTTAGACAGTCTCGCCCCCGTGGCACCTAGGATAAGATCGTCGTCGATATAGCCCAAAGCATTTACAATTCTCGGTATTTTCAAAGCTCAATTCCCTCCTTGATCAAATATTTCTTGAGTCTTGCGCGAGTGTGATACAGCATATTCTTGACCTTGCTTTCCGTAAACAGATAGCGTAACGCTATATCTCTGACGGAATCGAAAAAATAATATCTGCGGACAAACACATTTCGGCTATCCTCTTTTTCTCGCCGCAGAAAGTCGCTGATAAGCTTACCAATGTCCTCGTCCCCTACGTGATCCGTAACGATCTCGTCCGGCAGGATCTCCTCGAGCTCATCAAAGGAAAGCGGAGTTCCCCATGAGCGCTTTTGCCGCATTCCCGCTTCCAAGCGCTTCAACGATAGATTTCTCGCGATCTTACACACGAACGCCTTAAAATTGCTCGGTCTTGCGGGCGGAATCGCGTTCCAAAGTCCAATGTACGTATCGTTCACGCACTCGGAAGAATCCTCGCTATTGTGTAAAATGTTGTAGGCAATGCTATGACAAAGCCGCCCGTACTTGGCCTCGGTCTCCCTGATGGCAAGCTCGTCTCTGGCAAAATACAGCTCTATGATGCCCTGGTCATTCACCGCCTGTCTCCTCCTTATAATTCTTGAAAGCGCTTTCACCACATAAGTACGTTTTTTTAGGTCTCCGTCTCAAATATTCAAAAACTTTCTATATTTTTTTTAAAAGAATAAAAACGCAAAAAAGGCGTCGCCGGGACGACACCTTTTTTGTATCAATGCTGACCGATCGCCACAGGCGATCCTGGTTGAGTTTTGCTGTGCAACGCTCATTCCCACTCGATCGTACCGATGGGCTTCGGGGTGAGATCGTAGAGAACGCGGTTGATGCCCTCGACCTCCTGGGTGATGCGGTCGGTGATCTTGTGAAGGAGCGCGTAGGGGATCTCCTCGATGGTGGCGCTCATGGCATCCGTGGTATTGACGGCGCGGATGATGGCGGGCCAGCCCTCGTAGCGCTTACCGTCCTTGACACCGACGCTCTTGACGTCGGGCACGGCGATGAAGTACTGCCAGACCTTGCCCGCAAGACCCGCGTTGTCAAACTCCTCACGGAGGATAGCATCGGCCTCACGGAGGGCGTGAAGGCGGTCACGCGTGATGGCGCCGAGGCAACGGACACCGAGGCCGGGGCCTGGGAACGGCTGACGGTACACCATGGCGTGGGGGAGCCCCAGCGCCTCACCGACGACACGGACCTCATCCTTATAAAGGAGCTTGATGGGCTCGATAAGCGAGAACTGCATATCCTCAGGCAGACCGCCGACGTTATGGTGGGCCTTGACGCCGTCACTCTCAAGAATGTCGGGATAGATCGTGCCCTGAGCGAGGAAGTCGATGCCGCTGAGCTTGCTTGCCTCCTCATCAACGACCTTAATGAACTCACCGCCGATGATCTTGCGCTTGCGCTCGGGCTCGGCAACGCCGGCGAGAAGGTCAAGGAAGCGATCGGTGGCATCCACGTACACGAGGTTGGCGTGGAGCTGGTTACGGAAGACCTCAATGACGGCCTCGCTCTCCCCCTTGCGCATCAGACCGTGGTTGACGTGCACGGAAATGAGCTGCTTGCCGACCGCCTTGATAAGAAGCGCGGCAACGACCGAGGAATCCACACCGCCCGAAAGAGCCAAAAGGACCTTGCGGTCACCGATCTCGGCGCGGAGGGCCGCCACCTGCTCATCAATGAATGCACGGGCCAGGGCGGGGGTGGTGATGCGCTCCATGCTGTCGGGGCGCTTGTTGCTGTTCAGATCCATTTTTATTTCTCCTTATATGTAGAGTTTCGTTTACAAAATTAAGAGTTTTGCAGAGAAAGAGCGTTTCTTTCCTCTAAAAGCTTATCGAAGTAGATCACCCACTTG
>JAFQWT010000005.1 GCA_017407375.1 Clostridia bacterium | reverse complement strand
GCCATCGTCTCGGCAGCCAACTGAAGGCACAGCCCGCCGCCGCGGGCCGTCGCACCCCCGCCGCACGCTCCCGTGCGAATACTGTAAAGAGGAGGAGCATAACTCCATGGACAACCGTCGCACTGACACCGTGAATAAGGGAGAGTATGAGATCGACCTTCGGTTTTTTGCGGTCGTATTCCGTAAGTGCTGGCTCTTTATCCTGCTCGCCGCCGTGATCGTCGGGCTTGTGGCCGGCATCTACACCTCGCTCTTCATTCCCAAGAAGTATTCTTCCACCGTTAAGATGTACGTGGACCCGAACGCGCAGTCCTCGTCCAGCTCGTTCAACAACACCACCGCTGAGGCCCTTGCGGAGATCTATCCGCCTGTCCTTCGCAACTCGGATGAGTTTGCCAGGGCGGTGGCCCTCGCAATGGCTAAGCTCGAAAAGGACGGAGAGGCGATGTTCCCTCGCTGGACCTACACCGTGGAAAACGGTGTGGAGGTTCCCGCGGGCTGGAGCCGTGTCCGTAGCATGATGAGCACGGGCATCTCGGATAAGCTGTTCTATATCACCATTTCCTCGGAGGACCCGAGGGAGGCGTATGAAATGGCTAAGATCGCGGCCGCCGTAGCGCCTGAGCTGCTGAACGAGACGGTTCAGATCGGCGTTGCCAAGGTCATCAGCCAGCCGGTCCTCGATACCGTGGCTGACTCGCCCAGTGTGCCGCGCAACAGCGTCTTGGCGGCAGCCATTGCGGCCGTTCTCGTCTATCTCGCCTTCTTCCTCCGTGACCTCTTCGACACCACGGTCTATGCTGAGGAGGATCTTGTGCGCTTTGAGCTTCCGATCCTTGGCACGGTCCCCTCGTTCCCGAGCGGCGATGAGCGCGCCGATGCGAAAAAGACCGAAAAGGAGGAAAAGGCATGAACCGTTATCACAACGTTCTGGTCGGCCCCAAAACGCCCTTTGCCATTGGTGAGGCGTTCAAGGAGATCCGTACCAATATGCTCTATACCGTGCGTGACGTGACCTGCCCCGTGTACGCGGTGACCAGTGCCCTGGCTCACGCGGGAAAATCGGTGCTGATCGCCAACATCGCCGCCTCGTTTGCCGAGCTTGGCAAGCGTGTCCTCCTTATCGATGCGGACCTCCGCAGCCCCGCCCAGCACAAGATCTTCCGTCTTGATCGCTCCCACGGCCTTTCCGAGATCGCCGCGGGCCTTTGTGAGGATTATTCCGGCGTGATCGCGCCCTCGGGCATTGCGGGTCTTGACCTTTTGCCCTCGGGCCACATCCCTCCGAACCCCTCGGAGCTTCTCGGCTCCTTGAGCTTTGCGCGCCTTATCCAATTCGCCCAGGAGAATTACGATGCCGTGTTCATCGACTTCCCGCCCGCGGGCGTGGTGGTGGACGCGCTCATCCCTGCCGAGCTGATCACGGGCTACGCTGTGGTGGTACGCTCGGGCATTGACGATCGCCGCGCGGTGAATGACGTCCTCTCCTCCCTTGAGGGCGTTGGCGCCAAGGTCCTTGGCTTTATCCTCAACGACGTCGACCCGAAGGTCGGCGGCTACGGCCGTGAAAAGACCAAGTACAAGTACCGCTACCGGTACAACTATGCCTATACGCACCCGCAGGAAACGGCGGAGAAATAAAAGAAAAAGGAGCAACGCCGTTGCTCCTTTTTTATCTTTCTTCTTGCGCCGTATGCAAAAAGAGAGCAACCTCGGTCGCTCTCTTTTTTTGGAAACCGTCAGCTCTCCCAGTTGTGGAAGACGTTCTGCACGTCGTCGTCATCGTCCAGCTTCTCAAGGAGGAGCTCCATCATCTTGACGTCCTCCTCGTCACTCAGCGTGACGGTCGAGGTCGGGACCATGGCGCGCTCCGCGCTTTCGGGCTTGTAGCCCGCGGCCTCCAGGGCCTCGCGCACGGCCGTAAGGTCGTCAAGCTCAGTGTAGATCTCGTAGCAGCCCTCGTCGCCCGCAAAGTCGGCGGCGCCCGCCTCCAGGGCGGCCTCCATCAGGGTGTCCTCGTCGATCTCATCGTCCTCGTCGATGATGGTGATGAGGCCCTTCTCCTCAAAGAGAAAGTTGACGCTGCCCGTCTGTCCCATGTTGCCGTGGAACTTCGAGAAGTAGGAGCGCACAGCCCCCGCGGTGCGGTTGCGGTTGTCGGTGGTGGTCTCCACAATAACGGCCACGCCCGACGGGCCATACCCCTCGTACACGATCTCCTCGTACTCAATGGAGGAATCGGTCGAGAACTTCTTGATCACGCGCTCAATGTTATCGTTCGGCACGTTGTTGGCCTTTGCCTTGGCAATGAGGTCGCGCAGGCGGGAGTTGTTGTCGGGGTTCGGGCCGCCGGCACGGATGGCCACGGCCATCTCCTTGCCGATCTTGGTAAAGATCTTCCCCTTCTGGGCGTCGGTCTTTTCCTTTTTACGCTTGATGTTGTTCCATTTGCTATGTCCTGACATGGGATTTTCTCCTTACTTAAATCTTTTCGGGGGTCTTGAGGCAGATGAGGCGGAGCGCACGCCCAAGGACGGTGTGCACGGCTGCCACCGTGGCAATGCGGTTGGCCCTTACGCCCTCGTCCTCCGCCGAGAGGATCTGGCACTCGTGGTAGAAGCGGTTAAAGGCGGCGCAAAGGTCAAGGATGTACCGCGTGATGACCGAGGGCTCGTACTCGGAAAGGGCCTCCTCCACGCGCTCGGGGAAGAGCGCCAGCACGCGGACAAGGGCGCGCTCCTCCTCGGTGAGGGGGGCCGATGCCTTGTAGGCGGGGACGCCGCCCGCCTTCTCAAGGAGAGAGCAGGTGCGCGCGTAGGTGTACTGGGCGTAGGGGCCCGTGTTGCCGTCAAACGAGAGGGCATCGGAAAGCGAGAAGTTGATGTCGTGGATGCGGCTGCCCGAGAGGTAGTAGAAGATGACGGCGCCAACGCCCACGGCCTCCACGACCTCCTCGTCAATGGCGGCGCCGGGGTTCTTCTCGGCGGTGATGGCGCGCACCTTCTCCACGGCCTCGGCAAAGAGGTCCTTCAGCAGCACCACGTTGCCCGTGCGGGTGGCAAGCTTGGCCCCGCCAAGACTCACCGTGCCGTAGGGGACGTGCACCAGGCGGTCGTACCAGTCGTAGCCCATCAGCTCCACGACCTTGAACCACTGGGCAAAGTGTAAGCTCTGTCCGGCGCTTGTGACGTAGATGCACTTGTCAAAATCGTAGGTCGCGTGGCGGTACGCCGCCGCGGCGATGTCACGCGTGGGGTAGAGGGTGGAGCCGTCACGCTTCAGGATGAGGCAGGGCGGCATCTTCCATTCCTCAAGGTTAACGACCGAGGCACCGTCGTCGATCGTCAGAAGCCCCGCCGCGCGGATCTTTTCGATCTCGGCGGGCATCTTATCGGTGTAAAAGCTCTCGCCGTTGTAGCTGTCAAATTCAATGCCCAGCATGCGGTAGGTCTTGCCGTACTCGCGTAAGCTGATCTCGATGAACCAACGCCAAAGGGCCAGATTCTCCTCATCGTGCATCTCCAGCTTTTTGAACTCGGCGCGCGCCTCGTCCTCCAGTGTGGGATCGGCCTCGGCCTCGGCGTGGAACTTGACGTACAGGCGGACAAGCTCGTCGATCTCGCGGGCCTCGACCTCGGCGCGGTCGCCCCAGCGGCGGTACGCCACGATCAGCTTACCGAACTGCGTTCCCCAGTCGCCAAGGTGGTTGATGCCCACGCAACGGTAGCCCGCAAACTCGTGGAGGAGCTTTAAGGAATGGCCGATCACCGTCGTGCCGAGGTGACCGATGTGGAAGGGCTTGGCCACGTTCGGGGAGGAGTAGTCAAGCACCACGGTGCGCCCTTCGCCAATGGCGGGGGAGCCGTAATTCTCACCCGCGGCGGCAATGTCGGAAATGAGGCGCTCCGCCATGGCGGCGGTGTCGATAAAGAGGTTGAGGTAGCCCCCCACGGCCTCCACCCGCGAGAAGGCGGGGTCGGCGATCCCCTCCGCAAGGGTCGCGGCGATCTTCGGCGGTGCCGCGCGCAAAACGCGGGAAAGGCGGAAGCAGGGGAAGGCAAGGTCGCCCATCGCACTGTCGGGCGGGTATTCGAGAAGCGAGGTGATCTCCTCGGCCGAGGGCAGCTCGGCCCCGGGGAAGCTTTCGCTCGCGGCGGCAAGGATCAGGGCCGCGGCGCGTTCTTTGATCTTTTTCATAGCGTATCCTTTGCTTTATTCCTCAAAAAGAGGACGGTAGGTGTCGGTGGTGTCGGCGGGGGTGGGCAGAAGGCGGCAGGGGACGATGTCCCGCCCCGCTATGCGGTGGGCCAGCACCGTGTCGGTGCCCCCCGCAAGGTAATAGGCGCCGCCCCTCTCCCACACGGTCGGCAGGGGGAGCGTATCCCCCAGCGAGAGGGCGCGCGCCTTGGCGGTCATGCCCACGGCGGAGGGGGCATCCGCGCTCATAAAGCGGCGGTAGTCGAGATAGCAGAAGCGGCGGCTCCCGTCCTCCTGCCAGAGCGCGAGCGAGGAAAGGATCAGCTCGGCCACGCGGGCGGGCGGGATGGCGGTGGTGTCAAGGATGAGGTCGTAGTTCTGCATATCCATGATATGCACGCCGTACTTTTCAAAGTAGCGCAGGTTCTCACTCTCGCGGCGGGCGGCCACGCGCCGCGCCGTCTCCTCGATCGTCGCAAAGCTCTCGCCCTCACGGCGGTCGGCACGGATGCGCTCAGCGCTTGTGCGCGCATCGGTCGTCAGATACACGCGGAAGGTCGGGCGCACAAAATGGAAGGCCATGCGCGAGTCAATGATGAGTGAGCGGCTGTCAGCCGAGAGGGCGGCCAGCCCGTCGTCGATCTGCTTGTCCACCTCAGGGTGGGTCTCCATGTACTTGTTGAATTCGTCAATGGTCATGCCATGCTCGGCGGCGGCAGCACGGCAGATCTTGCCCGTGGAATAATACTCCGCCCCCGTCGCCTCGATCAAAAGGCGTGAGACGGTGCTTTTTCCGCTGCCAAGGTCACCGGCAAGAGAGATCTTGAAGCTCACGGCGGTCTCCTCTCTACAAAGGTAATATATACAACATATTATTATACACTCCCTTTTCGCGTCTGTCAACCGCTTTTTGGCAGTTATCTCCTCTCCCGCCGCCAAAAATTCCCGTCGCGCCCACCGCATAACGGGTGGCGGTCGGGGGCAATACTTGGTACAGCAAGAAAAAAGGCGGTACGCTCGTATTGTATAACCATAAGGTGGAAATCTGCGGCGTGAACACCTCGGAGCTTCCCAGCATCAAGGACGAGGAAAAGCGCGCCCTGCTCATTGCCGCCCGTGCGGGAGATAAGACCGCGCGGCAACGGCTGATCGTTGGCAACCTGCGTCTTGTCCTTTCCATCATTCAGCGCTTCTCCTCGCGCAAGGAGAGCTTTGACGATCTCTTTCAGGTCGGGTGCGTCGGTCTTATCAAGGCGATCGACAACTTCAATACCGAGTTTGACGTAAAATTTTCGACCTACGCCGTCCCCATGATCATCGGTGAGGTGCGGCGTTACCTGCGGGATAACAACCCCATCCGCGTCAGCCGCTCCATGCGGGACCTGGCCTACCGGTCCCTTGGCGTGCGGGAGGAGATCCTCCGCCGCGAGAACCGTGAGCCAAGCACTGAGGAGATCGCCGAGCGGCTGGGTGAGGACCGCTTTGCCGTCGGGCGGGCCATGGAGGCCATCGCCCAGCCCGTGTCGCTTTACGAATCGGTGTATAACGACGGGGACGACTCGGTCTACGTCATCGATCAGCTCCGCGACCTCGACACCTCCGAGGAGGGGTGGATCGAGGACATCTCGCTCCGTGAGGCGCTCGGCCGCCTCGGTGAGCGGGAGCGGCTCATCATCACGCGGCGCTTTTACGCGGGTCGCACCCAAATGGAGATCGCCGAGGAGATCGGCATCAGCCAGGCGCAGGTCTCGCGCCTTGAGAAAAGCGCGATCGAAAAGATACGGAAGGACCTGTAACGCCGTCGGCAAAACCGCTTATTTGAAAACAAAACTTGTCAAATTCCATCGTCAAAAGGAGGATGCCGCGGCATCCCCTTTTTTCGTTTTTCGGAAAAAATAAAAAACCGCTTGACAGAGCGTTTTCGTTTGTAGTATGATATACGTATTATAAATAAGGGAAGGAGGAGAGATATGCTCGATGCCTTTTATGAGCGCATTGCCGCCACGTCCTCGGTCGCGCCCGTCATTCTTTCGGTCGCTCTGATGCTCTTTTTCGGCTTTGCCGCCACACGCATCACCAAGCGCCTGCGCCTGCCAAGCGTCACGGCGTACCTGGCGGCGGGGATCCTCCTCGGCCCGTACGTCTTTGATCTTGTCCCCACCGAGGTCGTCGGCGGGATGTCCTTCCTCTCGGACATTGCCCTGGCGTTCATCGCCTTTGGTGTCGGGGAATTCTTTAAGCTCTCCGCCCTCCGTAAGAACGGCTGGCGGACGGTCGCCATCACCCTTTCGGAGGCGCTGCTTTCCTCCCTCCTTGTCTTTTTTGTGACCTATCTCCTCCTCGGGCTTGACCTTTCCTTCTCGCTGGTCCTTGCGGCGCTGGCCTCGGCCACGGCTCCCGCCTCCACCGTCATGACCATCCGTCAAACGGGAGCCAAGGGCGATTTTGTGGATACCCTCCTTCAGGTCATGGCGCTCGATAACGTCGTCAGTCTCCTCTCGTACAGTGTGGCCATCTCGGTCGCTGTCGCGGCGATCGGCGGCGGTGCGCTCTCCTTTTCCACGGTGGCCATGCCGCTCCTTCGGAACCTTTTGGCTGTCGTTGTGGGGGGCGTGCTCGGCTTTGTCCTCCGCCTCCTCATTCCCGAGGGACGCTCAAACGATAACCGCCTGATCATCGTGGTGGCGCTCCTTTTCCTCTTCTGCGGCTTCTGCTCGATCATTGACGTTTCCCCCCTGCTCGGCTGTATGATGATCGGGGCGGTGTACGTAAATCTCGGTGGAGATGACAAGTTATTTTTACAGGTATCCTATTTCAGCCCGCCGATCCTCCTCCTTTTCTTCGTGCGGAGCGGCATCGGCTTCCGCCTGGATTCTCTCTTTGCGGGCGGCGGCAGTCTTGTGACCTACCCCCTCATCCTTGTGAGCGTTACCTATTTCCTCGTCCGCACCGTCGGTAAGGTGGGTGGCTCCTACCTCGGCTGCCTGGCCGTAGGGAAGGAAAGGCGCGTCCGCAACTACCTCGGCCTTGCCGAGATCCCGCAGGCCAGCGTGGCCATCGGTCTTGCTGTCCTCGGCGCCCGCGCCCTTGGCGGGGAGATGGGGCAAACGCTGGAGACCGTGGTCGTGGCGGCGGGGATCCTTTATGAGATCGTCGGCCCCGTTTCGGCCAAGCTGGCCCTTTATCTCTCGGGTAGCTATACCACCGACCTTCCCGCCGCCCCAACGGCCGAGGGGGTGGATGAGGTGGCCATCCTTTGTGAGCGCATCCGCGCGATCCGTGAGGGCCTTGGTGAGCGGGAGGCGCCGCCCCCCACCCCCGAGGATGCGTTTACCGAGGCCGCCCTTATGCAGCGTGAGGCCATGATGCCGCGCCGCCGCGGCCGCTGGTGGCAGGCGTAACCCCAAGAAAAGACCTATCCCGAAAGGAGAAATATTATGAACGATCCCATCGCTAATCTTCTTGGCACCTGGGCCGCCGAGGAGGGCATCGGCGCTGTGCTGTTCCGCATCGCCCTTTCGCTCCTTCTCTCCGCCGTCCTTGGCTGTGAGCGCTCGGGCAAGCGCCATGCGGCGGGCCTGCGTACCTTCATCATCGTTTCGCTTGGCGGCACGGTGGTCACCCTCTTTGACGTCTTCCTTATGAAGGGCCTTGGCCTTGGCTTCCCGCTCCTTTCGGCGGCGGCGGTCGTGGCGGTGGCCATTCTTTCGGCCAATTCGGTCCTCTTCAGCTCGCGCAGCCAGATCAAGGGGCTGACCACCTCGGTCGCTCTTTGGGCGGTGGCCACGCTCGGCATGGCGCTGGGCGCAGGGCTCTACACCGTGGCGCTTGTCGGCTTTCTCGCGCTGATGGCCACACTCTCCTATTTTCCCGCCTTTGAGTCCTACCTCAAAAACCGCTCCAACCATTTTGAGATCCACCTGGAGCTGGCCAACAAGGCAAACCTTGCCGAGTTCATCACCACGATCCGCCGGCTTGGTCTGCGCATCGATGAGATCGAGTCGAACCCCGCCTACCTCAATTCGGGGCTTTCGGTCTATTCGATCGGGCTCACCGTCCAAAGCCCCGAGCTGAAGCGCTACAAGACCCACGCCGAGATCATCGCGGCGCTCGCCACCGTGGAGTACGTCAGCCACATAGAAGAGATGAATTAAAAAAAGACCTGCCCGCGGGCAGGTCTTTTTTTTAGTGGTTCTTGAATTCCTCCTCCTCGGCCGAATCGTCAAGGGCGATCTCGGCGCGGGGGGCGGGGACGTCCTCCTCGTCACGGCCGGTGGCGTGGTGGAGCACGGTGTCGTCAAGGTCCAGCTCCTCGGCGATGAGGTCCTCGTCAAGGTAGCAGCTCGGGTCAAAGTCGTTCTCCTCCAGCTCCTCCTTCACCTGGCGGAAGAGGTAGGCGCCCGCGGCTCCCTCCATGGCGGAAACGGCCAGGAAGGCGGCGGCGATGCTCTTTTTCTTCACACAGAGGAAGAGAAAGAGGATAAAGAGGGTGAATGACTGGACAAGAAGCGAGATGGAAAGGACAAGCTTGGATCTTTTCAGCATAGGGGTGTCTCCTTTCAAGAATTGGCGTTGGCCTTCAGATAGGCATTGATGAAGCCGTCGATCTCGCCGTCCATCACGGCGCCGATGTTGGCATCCTCATAGCCCGTGCGGGTATCCTTGGCGAGGGTGTAGGGCATAAACACGTAGCTGCGGATCTGGGCGCCCCACTCGATCTTGGTCTTGACGCCCTGGATGTCCTCAATGCGCTCCAGCTTCTCGCGCGCCTTGATCTCCATCAGCTTGGATTTCAGCATGCGGAGCGCCGTCTCCTTGTTCTGGAGCTGGGAGCGCTCGGTCTGGCATCCCACCACAATGCCCGTCGGCAGGTGGACGATGCGGATGGCGGAGTCGGTCTTGTTGATGTGCTGACCGCCGGCGCCGCTCGAGCGGTGCGCCGTGATCTCCAGATCCTCGTCACGCAGGGTAATGGAATCGTTGTCGTCGTTGAACTCGGGCATGACCTCGACCGAGGCAAAGGAGGTCTGCCTCCGCCCCGAGGCATCAAAGGGTGACACGCGCACCAGGCGATGGACGCCGTTCTCACTGCGAAGGTAGCCGTAGGCGTTCTCCCCCTCGATCGTGATCGTGGCGCTCTTGAGGCCGGCCTCGTCCCCGTCCAACCAGTCGACAAGCTTTACGGTAAAGCCGTGGCGCTCCCCCCAGCGGGTGTACATGCGGTACAGCATCTGCGCCCAGTCCTGCGCCTCGGTGCCGCCGGCACCGGGGTGGAAGGAAACGATCGCATTGTTGCGGTCGTACTCCCCCGTCAGAAGAGTCTCAAGGCGCTGGCGCTCGGTCTCACTCTCGATAAAGGCCAGCTCGCGCTCGACCTCCTCGACCGAGCCCTCATCGTTCTCCTCGATCGCCATCTCGGCCAGCGTGAGCGCATCCTCCAGCGAGGAGCAGAGCTTGTCGTAGGCGGCGCATTTATCCTTCATTTGCTTGATCGACTGCAGGACCTTGGAGCTTTTTTCGGCGTTGCTCCAAAAATCGTCCGCCATCGTGCTGGCCTCCAGCTCCTCCACCTTGGCCGTAAGGTCGTCATAGCGGATCGCGTGGCGCAGATCCTTGACGGTATCCTCGATCTCGATGAGGCGCCGCTTGGCTTCTTCCAGGGCTACTATCACGGGAAAGACCTCCGTATTGCGTTATCCCACGGTGTGGGAGATATTTTCTCTCTTTAGTATACCACAAACCCCCTCGGTTTGTAAAGTATGGCGAAAATTATTTTTTTCTTGACTTTTCAAAAAACCGTGGTACAATAATATAATGAATATACTATATCATGGAGGATGCTATGAAAGTTACAAAGGATACCATCATTGGCGACATTCTGGACGCCAGTGCAGAGACCAAGCCCTTCTTTATGGCGGTCGGTATGCACTGCTTTGAGTGCCCCGTGTCGCGTATGGAGACGGTGGCGGAGGCCTGCGCCGTCCACGGTGCCGATGCCGACGAGCTGATCGCTAAGCTGAACGCCTTCTTCGGTGAGTAAGCACCCGCTCGATCCGCGCCTTTCGCTGGCGGCCTCCCTCGTGCGGGAGGGCGCCCGCTTTGCCGACGTGGGCACCGACCACGCCTATCTCCCCCTTTGGCTTTTGTCGGAGGGCCGCCTCTCGTACGCGGTCGCATCCGACGTTGCCGTGGGGCCGCTGGAGCGCGCCCGTGCCAACGTCCGCGCCGAGGGGCGTGAGGGAGAGGTCACCCTGCTCCTTACCGACGGCCTTGCGGGTATGGAGGGGCTTTCTCTCACCGACGTTGCCATTTGCGGCATGGGCGGGGAAATGATCGTCTCGATCCTCGCGGCCGCCCCCTTTGTCAGGGAGCAGCGCGTGCGCCTGATCCTTCAGCCCATGACCCACGCCGCCGACCTTCGGCGGTATCTCGCGGCTGAGGGCTTTGCCGTCCTTGGTGAGCGGTACGCCACCGCCGCAGGAAAGGTCTACCTTTGCCTTGCGGCCGAGTACACGGGGGAGCCGTACGCTCTCCCCGCGCCCATGGCTGAGCTTGGCTCCGCCGCTTTGCGTGATGCACGGGATACCGAGGCGTTTCTTGCCTTTCTTGTCCTCCGTGAGAGGGATACCCGCGCCCGCCTGGCGGGCAAGCGGCAGGGAGGCGTGGACGCACGGGATGAGGAAGAACTGCTGGCCGCGATCGCGGCAGAAAGAGAGGCACTCCGATGACGGTACGCGAGCTTTATGAGGCGCTCTCCCGCCGTTACCCCGCCGCGCTCTCCGCTGCGTGGGATAACGATGGGCTGATGCTCACGCCCGACCCCAACGCCCCCGTCCGCCACGTGCTTTGCACCCTGGACGCGACCGAGGCGGTCCTTGCCTATGCCAAGGAGATCGGCGCCGACCTTCTCCTCTCGCACCACCCGATGCTCTTTCACCCCCTGCCCTCCGTCACCCCCGATACGCCCACGGGCCGTAGGGTGCTTACGGCGCTCTCGGCGGGGATCTCGGTGCTTTCCTTTCACACCCGTGCCGACGCTGCCGACGGCGGTGTCAACGACCTTCTGGCCGCGGCGCTCGGGCTTTCGGCCCCCACCCCCTTTGGGGAGGGACTGGGCCGCATCGCCATGCTGGCGGCTCCCGCCGCGCTTTCGGACTTCTGCACCGCGGTGCGCTCGTCGCTTGGCGCCCCCCTCCTTCTCGTGGGGGATGCCCACCGCCCCGTCCTTCGCGTGGCGCTGGTCGGCGGTAGCGGAAAGGACGAGCTTGCCGCGGCCATCGCCGCAGGGGCGGACACCCTGCTCTCGGGGCGCCTCTCCTACGAAACGGTGAACGAGGCCGAGGAGCTGGGCATCAACCTCATCGAGGCGGGCCACTTCTATACCGAGGCGCCCCTCGCCCGTCATTGGGCCGAGTGGCTTCCCAAGGAATTTGCGGGAATTGAGACCACGTATTTCAATTCCTGCCGCGTTTTTGTAAAATAAACATTACATACGGCGGCTCTTGCCGTCGGGAAAAGGACACGACATGAAGATTTATGACGAGCTGGTGGCGCGCGGCCTGATCGCGCAGGTCACCGATGAAAAAGAGATCCGCGATATGGTCAACGAGGGGCGCGCCGTTTTCTACATCGGCTTTGACCCCACGGCGGACAGCCTGCACGTCGGCCATTTCATGGCGCTCTGCCTTATGAAGCGCCTGCAGATGGCGGGCAACCGTCCGATCGTCCTGATCGGCGGCGGCACGGCCTACATCGGCGACCCCTCGGGCAGGACCGACATGCGCTCGATGATGACGCCCGAGACCATCCAGCACAACTGTGACTGCTTCAAGCGCCAGATGAGCCGCTTCATTGAGTTCGGTGAGGACAAGGCCATCATGGTCAACAATGCCGATTGGCTCCTCGGCCTCAACTACATTGAGCTTCTGCGCGACGTGGGCGCTTGCTTCTCGGTCAACCGTATGCTTTCGGCGGAGTGCTACCGCCAGCGCATGGAGAAGGGGCTCTCCTTCCTCGAGTTCAACTACATGATCATGCAGAGCTACGACTTCTACCACCTTTTTAGGAAGTACGGCTGCAATATGCAGTTCGGCGGTGACGACCAGTGGTCGAATATGCTGGGCGGCACCGAGCTCATCCGCCGCAAGCTCGGCAAGGATGCCTACGCCATGACCATCACCCTGCTCCTCAATTCCGAGGGCAAGAAGATGGGCAAGACCGCCTCGGGCGCCGTGTGGCTCGACCCCAACAAGACCACGCCCTTTGAGTTCTACCAGTATTGGCGCAACGTGGGCGATGCCGACGTTCTGAAGTGCATCCGTATGCTCACCTTCCTGCCCCTTGAGGAGATCGACAAGATGGATTCCTGGGAGGGCAGCCGCCTTAACGAGGCCAAGGACATCCTCGCGTATGAGCTGACAAAGCTCGTCCACGGAGAGGCCGAGGCCGAGGCCGCCCGCGCCTCCTCCCGCGCTCTCTTTGGCGGCGGAAGCGAGGGGGAGATCCCCACCGCCACCGTCGGTGCGGAGGTCCTTACGGACGGTCGGTGTGACGTCATCACGCTCCTTTGCTCGGCAGGGCTCGTTACCTCGCGCTCCGAGGGGCGCCGCGCCATTGAGCAGGGCGGTGTCACGGTGGACGGGGATAAGGTGACCGACGTCAAGGCCACCGTCAGCGCTGAGGCGCTTGCCTCGGGCGTGCTTCTCCGCAAGGGGAAGAAGTCCTATAAAAAGGTCATTCTCGCCTGATCCCGAAACGCCCCGCCGCGGGGCGTTTCCTTATATCCTTACCGAAAGGAGAGGCCTATGTCAGTCGTATCCCTTGTCTCTGAGCGTTGCCCCGCCTGCGGGCGCCCGCACGCCTGCCCGATCCGTGTCCACGTGGGGGAGGGGGCGCTTTTGCGCCTGCCGGAGCTCACCGCGGACTACCGCCACCTGCTCCTTGTCGCCGATGAAAACACCTTTGAGGCCGCAGGCGCCGAGACCGCCCTGCTCCTTGGCGATAAGCTGAAAAAAAGCATCGTTTTCCCGGGAGACCGCCTCCTTGTGCCCGACGAGACCGCCGCCGCGGCCGTGGAGGAGCGCCTGACGGACGTCGATATGATCGTCGGTGTCGGCTCGGGTGTCATCCAGGACCTTTGCAAGTACGTCTCGCATCGCGCGGGGATCCCTTATCTTGTGGTCGCCACCGCCCCCTCGATGGATGGCTATGCCTCGGACGGCGCCGCCATGATCCTTGGGGGGATGAAGGTCACGGTGCCCTCGGGCCTCCCTTACGCCCTTGTGGCCGATACCGCCGTCCTCAGTGCCGCCCCCGCCGCCATGATCCGCGCGGGCTACGGTGACATCCTCGGCAAGTATTCCGCCCTCCTCGACTGGCGCCTTTCCCACCTTGTGACGGGGGAGTATTTCTGCTCCGCCGTGCACGATGAGACCCTTGCCATCGTGGAGCGGACGGTGGCCGCCGCCCACGCCATTGCCGCCCGCAGCCGTGAGGCGATCGGCCTTCTCACCGAGGCGCTCATTGACGTCGGGTTCCTTATGAGCTACGTCGGCTCCTCGCGCCCCGCCTCGGGCAGTGAGCATCACCTCTCGCACTTTTTTGAGATCACGGGCCTCGTCACGGGGCGGGAGTACCTGCCCCACGGCATTGACGTGGCCTGCTCCACCGCCGTGACGGCCGCCCTCCGTGAGCGCCTGTTGGCCGCCACCTGGGAGCGCCGCCCCCTCCCCACGGAAGAGGAGCGCCACGCCGCCCTTCGGCGCATTTACGGCCCCGTGGCCGAGGGGTGCATCGCCCTTCAGGAAACGGCAGGCAGCTACCGCGCGGACCGCGTGCCTCTCTACCTTCAGAGGGAGGCGGAGATCCGCGCCCTCCTTGCCTCTGCCCCCTCCTCGGAAAGGATCCTCACCCTCCTTCGTGAGGCGGGCATCTCCATGGAGGAATTCACAAGTCTTTACGGGGAGGACACCCTTAGTGACGCCGTCGCGTACGCCAAGGACCTTAAGGACCGCTATTCCGTCCTTTGGCTGGCCTATGAGCTGGGCATCTCCTGAGAAGCGCCCACAGCCATGCCGATTTTCCGAAAATAGCAAAGAAAGCTTTACAAAACGAAAGAGCAAGCGCACAGCGCTTGCTCTTTCTTTATTTCCACCGGGCGGCCTCGGCCGCAAGGCGGCGGTAGAGCCCTTCCTCGGGCACGGTCAGCGGTAGTCGCACCTCGTCACGGCAAAGGTCCAGGGAGGCCATCGCGGCCTTGACGGGGGCGGGGTTGGTGTCGGCAAAGAGGAGGCGGACGAGGGGAAGCATCCTGGCGCTGAGGGCGGCGGCCTCGGCGTTTTTTCCCGCCATAAACAGGCGGTAGACCTCGGTCATCTGACGGGGCAGGAGGTTGGAAAGCACCGAGATGATCCCGATCCCCCCGACCGAGAGCGTGGGGAGAAATTCCCCGTCGTTGCCGCTGTATACGGCGCATTTCTTCCCCAGCGCTGCCACAATGTCGGCGGCGCGGTCGATGTCGCCGCTGGCCTCCTTGATCGCCACGATGTTCTCGTGCTCCGAAAGCCGTACGACCTCCTTCGGGGTGAGGTCCACCCCCGTCCGTGAGGGCACGTTATAGAGGATGATCGGCAGGTCCACGGCATCGGCCACGCTGAGATAGTGGCGGATGACCCCCTCACGCGTGCCCTTGTTGTAGTAGGGGGTCACCACCAAGAGGGCGTCAGCACCGTGCGCCTCGGCATATTTGGCCGTGGCCACCGCCACACGCGTATCGGCGGAGCCCGTGCCCGCCACCACGGGGATGCACCCGCCCGCCGCCTCGCAGGCGGTGGACAGGAGGGCGGCCTTCTCGCGGTTTTTGAGGGTGATGGCCTCGCCCGTGGTGCCGCATACCACCAGGGCCGCCGCCCCAAAGGTGATCTGGCGCTCGCAAAGTCGGCGGAAGGCGGCAAGATCCACGGCGCCGTCGCAAAACGGCGTGATGAGCGCCGTACCCACGCCCGAAAAGGGCGGTTTTTTTCGATTTGTTTTACTCATAGAAACCTCGCATCGTCATTTTTGGGGCTTGCATTCCCCAAGAGAATATACTATAATGCTAATGTCAGTATATGTGAGAGGAACACGCCGTGAAACCGAACGAAGTCATCGTTAACGAAAGGATCGCCACCGATCTTACCACCCACGATTTTTATTACGACCTGCCCGAGGAGCTGATCGCCCAAACCCCCGCCGAGCGGCGCGATGCCTCTCGGCTTATGGTGCTGGACCGCGCGTCGGGCGCTCTCACACACCGCCATTTTTACGATATCCTTGATCACGTTCGTCCCGAGGACGTCCTTGTCGTCAATTCCTCACGTGTGATCCCCGCCCGCCTGCTCGGTGAAGGGAAGAGCGGCGCCCCCGTGGAGCTGCTCCTGCTCCGTATGCGGGAGGGCGGCCGCTGGGAAACGCTCGTCCGCCCGGGCAAGCGCGCGCGGGAGGGCGCGGAGCTTTCCTTCGGCGGCATTCTTAAGGCAAGGATCACCGAGGTCCTGGAGGACGGCAACCGCCTCGTTGAGTTTTCGTATCCCGATGCCTACAAGAGCATCTATGAGGTCCTCGATGCCGTCGGTCAGATGCCGCTGCCGCCCTACATCACCAAAAAGCTGGAGGACAAGAGCCGCTACCAGACCGTC
>JAFQWT010000086.1 GCA_017407375.1 Clostridia bacterium | reverse complement strand
GGGCGTCGAGCTTGCCTACGAGGTCGGTACCATGGTCGAGATCCCCCGTGCCTGCCTGACCGCCGACGAGGTTGCCAAGGAGGCCGAGTTCTTCTGCTTCGGCACGAACGACCTCACGCAGATGACCTTCGGCTTCTCGCGTGACGATGCCGGTAAGTTCCTGACCGCCTACTACGAGTCCAAGATCTACGAGAACGATCCCTTCGCCAAGCTCGACCAGAACGGCGTTGGGAAGCTGATGGAGATGGCCGTTTCCGCCGGCCGCGCCGTCCGCCCCGAGATGCACGTCGGTATCTGCGGTGAGCACGGCGGTGACCCCGTGTCCGTGGAGTTCTGCCACAAGCTGGGTCTCTCGTACGTCTCCTGCTCGCCCTTCCGTGTTCCGATCGCCCGCCTTGCCGCCGCGCAGGCCGCGCTGAAGGACTAAGGGCCACAGCATAACCCAAAGAAAAAGGAGCCGTTTGGCTCCTTTTTCTTTTCTGCGGCGGTGGAAAGTTTTTATTGTAAAACGGGCAGGGCGGTGGTATAATGGTGATAGAAAACAAGAGAAGGCGAGGATCGACTATGCAATTATCCTTTGGCTACGGAACGCGGGACGAGGTGGTCACGGTTCCCGACGGGCAGCTTTTGGGCGTGCTTACCGCCAACGAGATGACGCACGAGCGCACGGGGCGTGAGGCGGTGCGATACGCGCTCGCACACCCGATCGGAGCGCCGCGCCTCGGGGCGCTGGTCCGTGCGGGGCAAAGGATCGCCATTATCGCGAGTGACATTTCCCGCCCCGTCCCCAGTCATGAGATCCTGCCCGAGATCCTCAGAGAGCTTTTTGCGGCGGGCTGCCGCGCCGAGGACGTCACTGTGGTGTTCGCCCTCGGCTCTCACCGCAAGCATACCGAGGAGGAGAGGCGCCGCCTTGTCGGTGACGAGGTGTTCTCGACCGTCCGCTGTGTGGACTCGGACCCCGACGACTGCGTGCGCCTGGGCGTGACCTCGGCGGGAACGCCGGTGGACATCACCCGCACGGTGGCCGAGGCCGACGTCCGCATCTGCACGGGCAACATTGAATTCCATTATTTCGCGGGCTACTCGGGCGGCGCCAAGGCGATCATGCCCGGCGTTTCCACCCCCGCAGCGATCGGGATCAACCACCGCCGTATGGTCGAGGAGACGGCCTGCGCGGGGCGCCTGGAGGGCAACCCGATCCGCGAGGACATTGAGGAGGCGGGCGCGATCACGGGCGTCGATTACATCGTCAACGTGGTGCTTGACGAGCACAAGCACATCGTGTATGCCGTGGCGGGCGACGTCATCGCCGCGCATCGGGACGGCTGTGCCTATCTTGACAAGATGTACCGCAAGCCGATCCCCGCACGGGCCGACGTCGTGCTGGTCTCGCAGGGCGGCGCACCGAAGGACGCCAATCTCTATCAGGTGCAAAAGGCGCTTGACAACGCCAAGCACGCCGTCAAGCGCGGCGGCACGATCGTTCTGATCGGGGCGTGCCCCGAGGGGCTTGGAAGCAAGACCTTTGAGGAGTGGCTCCTCGCTGCCCCCACGGCCGAGTCGATGATCGAGCGTATTCATAGGGAATTCCGCCTCGGCGGTCACAAGGCGGCGGCCATTGCCATGGTGCTGCAGAACGCCGCGATCGACCTTGTGAGCGAGCTTCCGGATACGCTTGTCCGCCGCATTTTCCTCACGCCCCGAAGGAGCGCCCAGGAGGCCCTTGACCTCGCGCTCACAAAATACGGCGCGGGCGCCACAGTGCTGGCGATGCCCTTTGGCGGCGCCACGCTCCCCCTGGCCGAGGAATAACACACAAAAAAAGGAGCCGTTGGCTCCTTTTTCTTTTGGCAACAACAAAAAAGCCGCCCAAGGGCGGCTTTTTTGTAAAGAAAACCTTGCCGAAAGAGAGGTTTCCGTGGGGATGGGGTCACTTTCCCTTGACGGGCAAAAGATACGGGCGGAGCTGGGGGAGACGGAAGAGGAAGAAGGCGGCAAGGGTGGTCGAGACCGTCTCGGGCAGCATATAGACGCCATTATAGCAGAGCGAATAGAGCCACGGACGGCCGACCCACTCATGGCCGAAGGCGACGAATTCCTCAAGGTTGGCCCAAAGGACCACGCCCGCGATAAAGTGGACAAGGAAGCGGAGCGCGCACACCAGGGCCACGCCCGCCACCATGCCGAGGGTACCGTGGCGGCGGAAGAGGCCCGCAAGGCCGAGGACGGTGAAGGCAAGGAGATAGTCAAGGAAAAGCGAAGCCACGAGCATCCCGGGGGTCAGTCCCCAGGCGAAGACGCCGCCCTGCAGGATCTGGAACCAGGAATAGCAGAAGGCGGTGCCAAGCCCCCACGAGAGCCCCCACTTGATCGCAATGAGGCAGATGGGGAGCATCGAAAAGAGGGTGATCGAGCCGTCAAACGGCAGCTGGAAGAGCTTAACGTAGCTGAGGGCCACGGCAAGCGCGAGCATAATGGCGCTCTCACAGAGCGCGCGGACACGGGTACGGTGCATAGAGATGACCTCCGAAAGTAAATTTAAAAGCCACACGGAAATCTCCGTGTGGCTCACTTTCGGCAGTCTGAGCGCTCGGAAATCTCCCTACGCCGGCATGATCCGGATCAGGTGAAGGGTTCGGCTCTCGCCATCTCAGCCCCGAGGGGCACCCCTGACTTCTGCACGGTTTTTATGGCAACAGTATAGCACGGGGGCGCGCCGTTGTCAAGGTTTTTTGCAAATTTTTCTTGACTTTTTCCGCCCCGGGTGCTATACTGTAAAAAAAGTTTTTTGAGGTGACTCCCATGCAAGCAAGAAGAACCAAGCCGCAGACCGAAACGCTGGTGCTGACGGCGCTCCTCACCGCGCTTGTCGCCGTGCTTTCTTATTTCGGCGGCTTTATCAAGATCGGCGGCCTTGCCTCAATCTCCCTGACCCTCGTCCCCGTGGTGCTGGGCGCGGCCTTGCTCGGGCCGTGGGTCGGCGCGTGGCTCGGCGGTGTTTCCGGCCTTGTCTTTTTCCTGACGGCGGACGCCGCGTTCTGGTTTGGTCTCAACGTCTTCGGCACCGTGGTGACTGTGCTGGTGAAGGGTGTGGCCGCAGGCCTTTGCGCGGGCCTTGTCTACAAGCTCCTTGAGGGGAAAAACCGCTACGCTGCCATGGTGGTGAGCGCCGTGGTCGCACCCGTCGTTAACACGGGCATCTTCCTCATCGGCTGTCTTATCTTCTTTATGGACACCGTGTCCTCGGGTGCCGCGGGCGAGGGATACTCGGTCTTTGCCTACCTGATGATCGCCTTTGTCGGACTGAACTTCGTCTTTGAGCTGCTCGTCAACGTGATCCTGAGCCCCGTGCTTCTCCGTGTAACGGAGCTTTGGAAAAAGCGATAAGTAAAACGAAAAAAGAGAGTCACGTGTGTGACTCTCTTTTTTATGCAGAGCGCAAAGCCCTCGCGCCGTGAAAATTTCGCAAGACTAGGCGCACCGAGAAACACAGGCGCAGGCGTATAACAATACGCCAAGCCGAGTATCGCAGGCGCAATGACGTATTGCGGAATTTACACAAGCGAGGAGGCGGAGTCGGGCTCCAGATAGAGCGTCGCTCCCTCCACCGTGCGGAGAAGGGTCGCGGGGCATGCGTCCGTGATGGGGCCCCGGAGCATGGCGGCCACGGCTGCGGCCTTGGTGGGGGCGGGGACGATGCAGAACTTGTAGGTCGCCTTCACGAGGGTCGGGCAGGTGAGGGTGAAGGCGTGAGTCGGCACCTCGTTGATCGAGGAGAAGCAACCGTCATGCACCTGCTGCATACGGCAGACGTCATCGAGCTTCGCGGGCTTGATGGCCACGGGGTCGTTAAAGTCGGCAACGCCGGGGTCGTTGAAGGCGATGTGGCCGTTCTCACCGATGCCCATGACCACGATGTCGGTAGGGTACTTTTCCAGAAGGGCGGTGTAGCGGCGGCACTCGGCCTCGGCCTCATTCGAGGAGTCGATGTAATTGACCGAGCGGAAGGGCACGAGCGAGAAGATGTGCTCGGAAAGGAAGTTGCCAAAGCGCTGGGGGGCCTCCTTCGGAAGGCCGATGTACTCATCCATATGGAAGGCGTTGACACGCGTCCAGTCGATTGACTTGTCGGCAACGAGCGAGGCCAACACCTCGTTCTGCGAGGGGGCGGCGGCAAAGATCATGTTGATGTACTCCCGCTCCGAAAGCAGGGCGCGGATCCTTGCGGAGATCTCGGCGGCGGCGAGGGCGCCCATGGCGGTGCGGCTCTTTTCGATCTTGACGGTCAGCTTATCTACGGTAAAGGTCTTCATAGCGTTCTCCTTTTTTGTGTTCTACCTTCATTATACCGCACGCGCCAAGAAAAGTAAATTGCCACTTCTTATCCTTGCGCTTTGCAAAAAGTGGATTTATGCAAGGCAAAAAAGGAAAAGGGAGCCGTTGGCTCCCTTTTGACTTCAGAGGGTCTCGTCAGCGTTCGTGCCGGTCTCTTGCTTTTTGAAAAAGAGGAAGTAGGCCGCCGCGGCAAGGCCGACAAGGGCGTACGCCGCCACCACGACAAACCACTGCCCCGCGCGGATCTTGGAGATGACGCCGCCGACCTCCACCACCAGGATGAGGGCAGGGGTGACAAAGCGCACCATGGCGGGAAATATCTTTTTGAGGAAGCCGAGGCGCGTGCCGCTGTCCTCCATCTCCCGCATGGCATCGCGCGGGCCGATAAACCAGCCGATGACAAGGCAGGCAAAGAAGGCGGAGGCGGGCATCAGGACGGTGTTGGTGACCTCATCAAAGAAGGTCAGAAGGTCCATACCGAAGACCGAAATTCCCGCCTCACCCACAATGCCGACACGCCCGAGCGAGATACCGACGGGGATCGAAACGGCAAAGCAGACAAGCGTCACACCGAGGGCGGCACGGCGGCGGGACACGCGGAAGCGCTGGAGGATGAGCTGGGTGACGACCTCCACAAGCGAGACGACCGAGGTGAGCGCCGCAATGGCGACCATCGCAAAGAAGAGGAAGGAAACGACCTGGCCGACAGCCCCCATCGAGCCGAAGACCTCGGGCAGGATGCTGAACATAAGACCGACGCCCTGGGCATCCTTAAGGAGCGAGGGGTCAAAGTGGGCGACCGCGGGAAAGACGGCAAGGCCCGCAAGGAGCGCCACGAGAGTATCGAAGATGCAGATCATGGCGGTGGACTTCACCGTGTTGATCTCCTTGCCCGTGTAGGAGCCGTACGAGATCATGGTGCCCATGCCGAGCGAGAGCGAGAAGAAGGCCTGGCCCATGGCGGCAAGGACGGTGGAGAAGGTGACGGCCGAGAAATCGGGATTCAGGTAGAAGTTGAGGCCCTCCCGCACACCGTCCCCAAGGCAGAGCGAATAGACCGCCACGCCAAGGAGGATGAGAAAGAGGAGGGGCATCAGGATCTTGGACATCCGCTCAATGCCGTCCTTGACGCCGCCCATAATGATGACGAGCGCCAGCACCGCAAAGATCGCGGTGTAGAGGATCACCTCACCGACGTTGGTCGAGAAGGTGGGGAGGATCCCCGCGTTGCCCGTGAAGGAGTTGAGGGTGTACTTGACGGTATAGCCGCCGAGCACCGAGTAATAGCAGATGATAAAGGCGGGGATCGCCACGCCGACAAGACCGAACCAGCCGACGTTCTTGTGGATGCGCTTGTACGCCGTGACGGGGTTGGCCGCGGCACGGCGGCCGATGTGGAACTCACACAGCATCGTGACAACGCCGATGAGCAGCACGCAGATGATGTAAAGAAGCACGAAGGCAGCACCGCCGCCCTTGGCTGCTTTGTAAGGGAAGGCCCAAAGGTTCCCAAGGCCGATGGCCGAGCCCGCGGCCGAAAGCACAAAGCCGATCCCGCTGGCAAAGCCGTTTTTCTTGTTTTCCATAGAATGCACCTCGAAAAGAATATATCCTCCACATTATACCACAGGGCTTGACTTTCTTCAAGAGGGAATTTATAATTCTATATAGAAGATACAAGGGGAGGAAGCGTATGCGCGTTTTAATTGCGATGAGCGGCGGTGTCGACAGCGCCGTGGCGGCGGGGATCGTCACGGCGGCAGGGCACGAGGCCGAGGGCTGCACGCTCCTCCTTTGCGAGGGGGGCGAGGGCGAGGCCGCGCGGGCCGCGGAGGTCTCCCGCCGGTTAGGGATCCCGCACCGCACGCTGGACCTGCGGCGTGAGTTTTTTTCAAGAGTGATGCGCCCCTTTGCCGAGGAATACGCCCGCGGACGCACGCCCAACCCCTGCGTCCTTTGCAACCGCACGGTAAAGCTCGGCCTGCTTTGCGAGTACGCCGAGGCCGAGGGCTTTGATGCCGTGGCCACGGGGCATTACGCACGCCGAGAGGGCGACCGCCTCCGTATGGCGAAGGACGAAGGAAAGGACCAGAGCTATATGCTCTACACCCTCTCGGCCGAGCGCCTTTCCCGCCTGCTTTTTCCCCTTGGGGAGCTCACGAAGGACGAGGTGCGAAGGAGGGCGGCGCAGTGGGGCCTTGCCGAGGGCACCGAGCGCGAGAGCCAGGACATCTGCTTTGTGCCAAGCGGCGACCACGCCGCGGCGGTGGAGGCGATCCTTGGGCGGCAGATCCCCGCGGGGAATTACGTGGATAAGGACGGGACAGTGCTGGGGCGCCACCGCGGCATCGTCCATTACACGGTCGGCCAGCACAAGGGGCTGGGCATTGCCCTTGGCCGTGTGCGCTACGTCACGGCGATCTCCGCCGAGAGGGGCGAGGTCACGCTGGGGGACGAGGAGGAGCTTTACCGCCGTGAGGTCGCGCTCCGTGACGTCACCTACGTCGGGGTGGCGCCCACCGCCCCCTTCCGCGCCGTGGCAAAGCTCCGCTACCGCGCGCGGGGCGCCGAGTGCACCGTGTACCCCGAGGGCGCGGGCGCGCGGCTCCTGTTTGACAAGGCGCAAAGGGCGCCCGCCCCGGGGCAGAGTGCCGTGCTGTACGACGGCGAGTACGTTCTTGGCGGCGGCATCCTGCAATAAAAAACCACCCGCATGTGCGTGTTCTCCTTAACGGAGAATTTTAAAATACCGCTAAGTGCGAGCATCGCATTTGACCGGTCAAATACTTTATAGGCTAAGCCCAAACCCTTATAACAAGCAGAAAGAGCAAGAGTAAAAGGAAACAAATCCTTCTATTCTTGCTCTGTTCGTTTTTATAGATGAATTGATGCTGACGCATCATGAATTGGCTTCGCCATGATTTCTCGCTTCGCTCCATGAATTGAATTGCAACGAATATCATGCCCGTGGGGCAATTCACGCAGTTTACTGCAATTCATGACACGTAGTGTCAATTCATGCAACCTTGTTGCAATTCATTGCGTGATACTCCGTTAAGAGTATCACGCTATATGCGGGTGGTTTTTCTTATAGCTCGTGGGGAAGCGGGAAGTCGGCTTCCTTTTTAGTTTTGCGGACACGCACACGCACGGTGTACATGGTGACGATCACGCTGAGGAAGGCATCGGCGATCATGAGGATGCCCGTAAAGACGACGCGGTGATAGGGGAGCGCCAAAAAGAAGATGACGGCGGCGCCGCCGACAAGCAGCACAGCGCCGATAAGGAGGAGGTACCAATACGGCATGCCAAAGCGCTGGGCATCGATGGCGGTCTGCACGCGGACAAGGCCGTCCACAAGGACGTAAATGGCCACAGCGGTGCCAAGGCGCGGGATCATGACCTCGGGCGTGACGAGCAGAAGAACGCCGAAAAAGGCGACCACGCACCCCGCGGCAAAATCAAACTGATAGGCGATGCGGTAGAGGTCGTTTGAGAAATAGCCGAAGATCTTGGCAAAGGCGATGAGCAGGCAGAGCGAGCCGAGCGAATAGCAAAGCGCCCGCATCATCTCCTCGGGGAGGACGGCCATCAGGATCCCGAAAAGGAGAACGAGGCCCGAAACGGCCAGCGAAAAGATCTTGGCCGTGATCACGATATTTTCTTGTCTTTTTTGCATCTCATTCTCTCCTATCGGCCTCGCCCCTTTGGGAAAGGCGCTCCAAAAAGCGGCGGACGGTGCCGCCTGTGACCGTCAGCGGGAAGCCCCCATCCTCGGGCAGCTCCCCCCGCAGAAAGAGGCAAAGGACCCCAAGGAGGGTCTCCCGCAGGAGGAGGAACACCGTGCGGCGGGCAGACTCCGTAAGCTCAAGCCCCTCACCGCAGCGCGTAAGGAAGACGGTGAGCGGCTCGTCAAGGACGGCAAAGAGGTATTTCCTCACCGCCTCATGCCCGAGCGAGGTGTAAAGCCCAAGGAGCGCCCGCCGATGCATGGTGGCAAAATCCCGCGCATCCCGAAGGTCGGAGGGGCGGGTGTTGCCGCGGAGCATATCGGCATAGGGCAGAAGGGCCGAGGAAAAGAGGTCCTCCACGATGGCGTAGATGTCCTGATAGTAATAATAGAAGGTCGTGCGGTTGACGCCACACTCCTCCACGATATCCCTGACCGTGATCTTCGGAAAGGGCTTGCGCTCAAGGAGGCGCAGGAAGGAGTCCATGATGGCTTGTCTTGTAAAGGACGACATGCGCGCTCCTTTCTTTTGCTTTTGTCAGTTGACGACGGCGCAGTAGTCAAAAACGAGGTTGGCGGGAATGCGGTAGCAGAGGTCGGTCGGCAGATTTTCCTCGTAGGTCTTCACGCGGGAAAGCTCGGCCGCCGTGCGCCTTGCCAGCGTGTAGGCGGCGCAGGAGGCGTGGAAGTTCAGGAAGAACTCCTCAAAGGCGGCGGCGTTGTAGGGAGCGGTCAGGAGGTGGTAGCCGTAAAGGTAACGGATGCCGTCCTCAGTCTCCACACGGAGAAGCTCGCCCTCCTTGAGGTAGCCAAGCTCCTCCACGACCTCGTTTTCAAGGACGTTGACGTCCCGCAGGTTGATATAGCGCGAGGTGTAGAGCCCGTCGGGATAGCCCGTGGAGGCGTGAAGCGCCTCGTGCGAGTTTTTGAGGTAGGTCTCAAAGATCTCCTCGGTCATCTCGCCCTCCTTGCTCCCGCCGAGAAGATAGGCGGAGAGGTCGGTATCCCACTTTTGGACGTTGGCGCGCTCTGCCTCCGTGAGGGTCGTCTCCACGCGCTCACCGTTCACCATTTCCCCGCGGACGGTGCTGTTGAGGTAGAGTACCTTGAAGCGGACGTAGTTCTCAACGTAAAAGGTATGCTTCTCGGTGTTCGTAAGCCCCTCCCCCGTGCGGGCGGAAAGGTACTCGTAAAGCAGCTCGGCCTTCACGTCGATGGCGGCGCATTTCTTGATGGCGCGCTCGGTGGTGCCGTACTTCTCGCAAAGGGCGCGGTAGGCGTCCTTATCGCCCCCCGCCTTCAGCTCAAGGGCCTCCTCGCAGTAGTCGTTGACGATCGCCCTTTGCGAGGTGTCGGCAAGGCCTAAGGCGTCGTACATGGCGGCGGCAATGAGCCGCATACGGAGCGAGCGGTCGACCTCCTCGGTAAGGAGTTGTCCCCAGGTCTTCCCCTCGACCTCGCTGGGGCTGTCCCAGCGGGAGGCGGTGTCCTCATAGCTCTTGATGCCGTACTTGGCCATAAAGTCGGTCTTGGCGATCGAGAACCAGAAGGCGTACATCTCGGCCGTGACGGTGATGCCCCCGTACGAAAGGACGGGGTCGCGCGGCAAAAGGAGCAGCACCGTGGTCAGCACGATGGCCGCCACAAGGAGGAGCGCCACGGCGGCAATGAGGATCGCCTTGGCGCGGGGGGTGAGGGTTGACGCTTTTTTCTTACTCATGGGAGGTTTCCTTTACATTTTCTTGGTTTTTCTCGTCACTTGCTGCAAGGCCCGCCTCGTACGCGCGGAGGATGGCCAGCGCGGTGGCGGCCACGTCCTCACGGGGACTTGGGCGGTAGGTAACAAAGGGGGGCGTGCCCGTCATGCGGAGGGCAGGAAAGGCGGCAAAGGCCTCGCTCCATCCCTCAAGGCGGGGGGTGGCAAAGTCAAAGCGCAGCTCGCCTCCCCGCCACTCGACCCGTTGGATGCCCACGCGGGTGGCGGTGGCGCGGCAAAGGGCCACGTCAAGGAGGGTGAGGACGGGGCGGGGCGGCTCACCGAAGCGGTCGCACAGCTCGTCAAGCACGTCGGCACGGTCGGCCTCGGTCTCCACAAGGATGAGCTTTTTGTACATATCGATGCGGTGGGCCGAGGAGGGGATATAGCTCTCGGGCAGGTAGGCGCTCAGCTTGATGTCGATGGTGGCGGTGGGCGTGTCGGCAGGGAGGGTTCCCTGCTCCTCGGCCACGGCCTCGGAAAGGAGGCGGACGTACATATCGTAGCCGACGCTGTCGATGTGGCCGTGCTGCTCGGCACCGAGGAGGTTGCCGGCGCCACGGATCTCAAGGTCACGCAGGGCAATGCGGAAGCCGGCGCCGAACTCGGCGTACTCGCGGATGGCGCTAAGGCGCTTTTCGGCGATCTCGGAGAGGGCCTTGCCGGGGCGGTAGGTGCAGTAGGCGTAGGCACGGCGCGCCCCGCGCCCCACGCGGCCGCGCAGCTGGTGGAGCTGGGCAAGGCCGAGGCGGTCGGCATCCTCAATGATGAGGGTATTGGCGTTTGGCAGGTCGACGCCCGTCTCAATGATGGTGGTGGAAACAAGGATGTCCACCTCCCCCATCACCAGGGCCTGCCAGATGTCCTCCAGCTCCTCACGGTCCATGCCGCCGTGGCCAACGGCCACGCGGGCCTCGGGGAGGGCGGTGCGGATCCTTTCCGCCACGCGGTGGATGCTATCGATGCGGTTGTAAAGGTAGAGCACCTGGCCGCCGCGCGCCAGCTCACGCCGCAGGGCCTCGGCGATCATGAGGTCGTCGTGCTCCATCACAAAGGTGGTGACGGGAGAGCGGTCGGCGGGGGCCTCGTCAAGGATCGACATGTCGCGGATCCCGTTCATGGCCATGTTGAGCGTGCGCGGGATGGGCGTGGCGGTGAGCGTAAGCACGTCCACCCCCGCGGCCATTTGCTTGATGCGCTCCTTCTGCCCGACGCCAAAGCGCTGCTCCTCATCCACGATGAGAAGCCCAAGGTCACGGAAGGAAACGCCCTTGCCGAGGAGAGAATGCGTGCCGACGATGATGTCGATCTCCCCGCGGGCAAGGCGCCGCAGGATCCTTTGCGCCTCGCTTGGCTTGCGGAAGCGGCTGAGCATCTCGATATTCAGGGGATAGCCGCGCATGCGCGAGAGAATGGTGTTGTAGTGCTGGAGCGCAAGGATCGTGGTCGGCACGAGGATGGCGACCTGCTTCCCTGCCACGGCGGCGCGGAAGGCGGCGCGCAGGGCGACCTCGGTCTTGCCGAAGCCCACGTCCCCGCAGAGCAGGCGGTCCATCGGCACGGGGCGCTCCATATCGCGGGCGATCTCCTCGATCGCCACGGTCTGGGGCTCGGTCTCCTCGTATTCAAACGAGGCGGCAAACTCCCGCTCCAGGTCCCCCTCGGGCGGGAAGGCGTAGCCCTCGGTGCTTTGGCGGCGCGCGTAAAGGGCGATCAGCTCCTTGGCCATATCGCGGGCGGCGGCCTTGGCGCGCGACTTGGCGCGGCCCCACTCGCTCCCGCCGATCTTAGAAAGGCGGACGGTGCCGTCATCGCTGTGGGCGCCGATGTAGCGCGAGACCATCTCGAGCTTATCGGCACGGAGAAAGAGCTTTTCCTGCCCCGCGTATTGCAGGGTGATATAGTCGGCGCTCACGCCGTCCACCGTCAGGGTCTCCATCCCGAGAAAGCGGCCGATGCCGTGCGCCGCGTGGACGACGTAATCGCCCTCATGAAGCTCGGCGTACGAGAGGATCCTCTCGCCGGCGCCGCTCTTTTTGCCCGTGAAGCGCGTACGGCGACGGCGGCGGCGCTCCTCACTCTCGCCCCCCGCTAAGGAGAGGATGGCCAGGCGCGCCGTGGGCAGCTCAAAGCCCTCCCCGTGGGTGGTGTCCGTGAGAAGAAGCTCGCCCGCCGTGGGGAGAGGGGTGTCCTCCCCCTCCGCCGCGCGGGTCCTCCACCCACGGGCGCGGAGGGCCTCGCTCCGCTCGGTAAGCTCGGCGCGGGAGCGGCACTCAAGGATCACGCGGTAGCCCTTCGCGAGGTAATCGTCAAGGTCGGAAAGGAGCAGCTCCTCCTTGTCCCCATAAGGGACGGTACGGCGGCAGGAAACACCGTAAAGCCCCGCCAGCGCAAGGCCTGAGGGGGGCGAGGAAAAGGTGTTGCCGTAGACCGCCACGTGGCGGGTAAGGAACGCCGAAAGCGCGGCGGCGGGGGCCGCGGAGGCATAGCCGCGCGGGAGGGCCCCCTCGGCAATGAGGGCGGCCTCCTCCGTGGCGGCGGCGCGCTCGGCGACGGCGGTGCGGAGGTCGGCGTAATTGACAAAGAAAACGGGAGAGGGGCCCTCCTCGAGATAGGAAAGGAGGGTCTCACCCTCGGGATAGACCGTGCCCACATACTTATCGGCAAAGGTCAGCTCGTGCCCCGAGGCGAGGACGGCAAGCTCGGCCGAGAGCAGCTCCCGCACCTTGTCCTCCTTGGCAGAGGCCATGCGGGCCGCCACGTCACGGCGGATGCGCTCACGCGCGGCGGGGTCGGCAATGACCTCCCGCGTTGGGAAGACGGCGGCCGTCTCAAGGGGCTCAAGCAGGCGCTGGGTGAGGGGGTCAAAGGAGCCGATGCGGTCGACCTCGTCC
>JAFQWT010000085.1 GCA_017407375.1 Clostridia bacterium | reverse complement strand
CCCAATGGGGAATGACATAATAGAAATTTCGGACCTCACCAAGATATATGGCACAGTATAAAAATACGTAATAAAGCATGACGGCCGTGCTTGGAACAACGAACCTCCATCGGCGCTTGATGAGCGTCGGCAGCATCATGACGAGTAGCCCGAGAAGGCACTCCACAAGCATCAATAGGTAATCGGCCTTCACCTTTTGAAGTGGCTCGCCTTCCGGAATGACATCGGGAGCCAAGAGCATTCTGACGAGGGAGTACACAAGGGATAGGGCTAACGATAAGAGCAATAAGCCCCCGAAAACGGTCGTTGCTTTCCATTTTTTCTTCATGTCTTGTCCTCACAAATAAAAAATCCGCCGATAGAAGAGCGAGGGGGCTCTGATACCGGCGGTGTTTGCTTTTGGACACAGGGATGTCTTCAGAGGGAAGGAAGGGAAAAGCTGTTAGGATAACGCCCCCTGGTGCTTAGCCAAAATGGGATCACTCTCAAACGCAACTATAGTATATCTCCCGTTTTTTGCGTTTTCAATGGCGAAATTGTAAATTTACGTAGAAAGCGCTATCTTTTACTGCGATATTGGTCTTGGGCGCTTCTTTTCGGCGCTCCGCTTAAGGTAGTCCACCTCTTTTTCATCAAGATAACGCCAGTCCCCGACGGCAAGGCCGTTCAGCTTGAGCTTGCCGATGGAAACGCGGGAAAGACGCTTGACGGTGAGGCCCACGGCCGCGCACATTTTGCGGATCTGGCGGTTTCTGCCCTCGTAAAGCGTCATTTTGAGGACGGTGCCGGTCTCAGTGACGTCGCTGACCTCGGTGGTGACGGGCTCAATGACGTAGCCGTCGATGGTGAGGGGAGAGCGGAGCTTTTCCAGCTGCTCCACGGTGACGGCCTCGCTGACCTTGACGCGGTAGACCTTGGGAACGTCGTGCCCCGGGTGGGTGAGCTTATTGGCGAGGTCGCCATCATCGGTCAGGATGAGGATCCCCTCCGAGGTCATGTCCAGGCGACCCACGGGATAGACACGCCCGCACTCCTCGGGGAGGAGGTCAAGCACACAGCGGCGCCCTTCGGGATCGGCAGAGGTGGTGACGTACCCGCGCGGCTTATTGATGACGATGTACGTATATTCGCGGTTTTTGCGGGCGAGGATCGGCTTACCGCGATAGACCACGATATCGCGCCCCGGCAGGATCTTCTGCCCGAGGGTGGCGGGGTGGCCGTTGACGTTTACCTCGCCCGCAAGGATCGCGGCCTCGGCGGCGCGGCGCGACATCACGCCGCAGTCGGTAAAATACTTTTGAAGTCTGACAAGATTCTTTTCGTTCATATTGAGTGCCTTTCGGGCGGTTGTGTTCTAGCTTGCGGAGTTCTGATAGACAAGCGGTGAGGTGACAGAGCTTCCGTCGGTGGCGGTGTAGGTGACGTAGCCCGCCAGCGCCCCTTTTGTTACGGGGAGCGGCGGCGCAGGGAAAAGCTCGTAAACGGGGAGCGGGGAAGGGGCCGTGCGCTCCAGCGTCAGGCGGATCTCCTCGCTGTTGGTAACGGTGACGGTGGTATCCCTCCCGAACACGGGTACCGAAAGAGAGAGGGAATGCGGCTCGGCCAACACGCGGCTTTCTAGGGTCGCGTAGCCGTAGTCCAGCAGGGCGGCGTGGTCGTGCCAGTCGGAGGGGGCATCCAGCGTCACGGCGATGAGGGTAAGTCCGTCACGCGTGGCAGCGCTGACAAGACAGCGGCCGCAGCGCTTGGTGAAGCCGGTCTTGACCCCCACCGCTCCCTCATAAAGGTGAAGGAGCTTATTGTGGTTGATAAGCGTGCGTGCGCTCTCCCCCTCGACCGTGGCAAAAACGTAGCGGCGGGTGGAGACGATCCTTGCAAGATCGGGATGCTCCAGCGCCTTGCGCGTTATGGCGGCAAGCTCCGCAGCGGTGGTGTAGTGCGTGTCCCCGTCAAGTCCGTGGGGGTTATCAAAATGGGTGTCGGTAAGCCCGAGGGCGGCGGCCTCCTCATTCATCAGGGCCACAAAGGGCTCAACACCCCCTGCCACCGCATAGGCGATGGCCTCGGCAGCGTCATTGGCGCTTTGCAGCAGCAGCGCGTGCAACAGCGCCTCCATGGTGTAGCGGTCACCCGCCTTGAGATAGACCGAGGAGCCCTCAACGCCCACGGCCTCGAGGCGGATGGTGACAACGGTATCCAGGGGACACCGCTCCAAGGCGACCAGCGCCGTCATGATCTTTGTGGTGCTGGCCATGGGATGGCGCTTATCGGCATTTTTTCCAAAAAGGATCCGTCCCGTGGTGGCATCGGTCAGGACGGCACATTCGGCGGAAAGTACCGCGGACGGCTCTGCTGCCACGGCAAAAAGCGGGGCGGCAAGAGCCAGGGCGAGGATAAGGAAAAGGGGGATCATTCTTAGCTTCACAGCGAAAACCTCTCGGTGTTTTTTCTCCTTTTACTATGGACGAAAAACAGAAAGAAAACCCTGTGAATTTGTGAGAAAAATGCTTATTTTTCCTCGTCCGCCTCGGCGCTTTCATCCTCCACGCGGATCTCGGAGGAGGAGTCCTTTTTCTTTGTAAAGACGTCGCGCAGACGCGAAAGGATGTCGGGCGAGCGCTCAATGAGCGAGGCGATCTTTTCCACGGAGCTGCCTTCATCGTACCCCGTGATGGGCAAAAGCTCGGTCGTGCCGCTCTCGGAGATCACAAGGAAGGCAATGGGGGTGATGTTGACCCCCGTGCCGCCGCCACCGCCGAAATTGTTGGCGCGGGCGGGAGCGGGCTCGCGTTGCTTTTTCCCCGCGTAATCCACACCGCCCGAGGCAAAGCCCATGGTAATGCGGGAGACGGGAATGATGGTGGTGGCACCGACCGTGATGGGCTCTCCGATCACGGTCTCGGAAGTGGCAAATTCCTTGACCTTTTGTAAGGAGGCGTTGATGATATCGCTGAATTTACTGTCAGCCATGGCTTGGCTCCTTTTCGGTGGTTTTATTTTTCTTGGCAAGCTGCCGTGCGCGGTGGCGCGTCCATTGGTTGCGTGCCTTGATAGCAGACATAAGAGAGGAGAAGAGCAAAGGGATCAGAAAGATGAGGGGGGCGTGGACGTCAATGCGGGCATCCATGTAATGCTCCTTCTCCAAGAAGTTCACGGAGAGGTCAAGCTCCCGTACGCCCCGCGGGCGCAAGAAGCCCGTATTTCTGAGAAAAGCGATAAAGTAGGAAAGCAGCTGAGAGAGAACGCCGTATTCCACGGCCGCCTTGGCGGCATCGGTCTCCCCGCCGATCGTGATACGGAGGCGCTGTACCGTGATACGCACGTGGCGGGAGGCACGGTCAAGGATCGTTCCAAGCACGGTGCGAAAGAGGCGCAGCAGCAGGCGCAGGTCGGAAAAGGATAGCGGGCGCTTTTCCTTTTTCCTGGCGCTTTTTAGCTTGTGCGTGGCGGCCGATGCCGATGCTTTTGGCTTTTTCGGCTTCTTTTTCTTTTTCCTTCTCGGCTTCATGGGATAGAGGGAGAAGCGGAAGAAGAGATAGGAGAGGTGCAGACGCAGGCGGCCGTCATACAAAAGCGAAACGCGGATGCGGGCAAAGAGCAAAAGGAGAAGAAAAACGAGAATAACGCCGATGATGATCAGGGCTTTCACGCGCGGTCTCCTTTCCTCTCATTATTCCTTGGCGGTCATTCTTCGGTCTTGGCCTCGGCTTCCTCAATGACGGTGTCGATCGTCAGCTGATTTTCGTCGGGCTCACTGTCGATCATCATCTGGCGGCCCATGCGCATCAGGACCTCGGTGGCCTCATCCCCGTGGATGTCGGGCAGGTCGGCCAGTGAGGAAAGTCCGAAGCAACGGAGAAAATCGGGCGTGGTGCCAAGCAGCATCGGGCGGCCGGGGGCATCAAGGCGCCCTTTGCTTTCAATGAGGCCGCGGTCAAGGAGGTTGTTAACGGCATAAGAGCTTTCCACCTTGCGCACCTGATCGATGTACGAGCGCGTGACGGGCTGGTTATAGGCGATAATGGCCAGCGTCTCGATCGACGAGGCCGAGAGATTGCCGTTTTTGCGAATGCCGAGCGCGGCGCGGATATACGGAAGATATGAGGGCTTGGTGCAAAGCTGACAGGACTCATCGTAGGTCAGAAGAATAACTCCGCGGGAAAGGCGCGTGCGGTTGTAGCGGTGGGCATATTCAAGAATACGGGCCTTCATTTCGAGGACGGGGATCTCAAAAAGGTTGCCAAGCTGCGCATAGGTAACGGCGTGGCCCGCCGCAAAAAGGATCGCCTCGATCGCCTCATCAAGGTCAAAGCTCTCATCGGGAGCGGGGGGCGTTTCCACGGTCTCGGGATTGATCTCGGCCGTCTCGGCCGCAGGGATAAGCTCCTCGGTGTCAGGCGTTGGAAGCTCCGTCATCGCTTTCGTCATGGTCAAACTCACTTTCTGTATTTTCGTCGGGAATATAGTCGGGATTCATAATGAAGCGGAGAGAAAGACCGTCGTCCTGTCCGTTGGGGGGCGCCAGCTCGTCCTCCGGCGTTTCAAGGAGCGTGATGCGGTGGATCTTGATCAGCTCAAGGATACCGAGGAAGGTGGCGATCAGCTCGGCGCGGTCCTCACAGTCGGAGAGCAGGGTGAACATGGTAGCCTCGCCGCGTAGCTCCAGCTTTTGTACCAAGTGCTCAATGCGCTTTTCCACCGAAACGGTCTTACGGTTGACCAGCGGAGTGATGAGCTTTTCTGTGGTTCTTGCCTCGGACTCACGCATGCGGTTTAGCATGGATTGCATGGCCTTGGCGAGAAGGGCGGGATCGAGGCCGAGGGGGAAGCCCTTTTCAGGGGGGATCTCGTCGGTCTCCTTGGCAAAGCGGCCCGAATAATCGGCGTACAGCTTTTGCATATCCAGGGCGGCCGCCTTGGCGTGCTGATAGATCTGGAGAGCGTTTTCCAGCTCCTGCTTCTTGATCTGCACCTCTTCCGCGGCGCGGGGAAGGAGAATGATGCTCTTGATAAGCAAAAGCTCGCTGGCCATAACGATGAACTCACTCGTCAGGTTGAGGTCCATGCGTTCAGCCGCGTCCATATATTCGAGATACTGATCGCAGATCTCGGCAATAGGAATGTCGGTGATCTTGTACTTGTTTTTCCGTATGATCTCGAGTAGGAGGTCCATAGGCCCCTCAAACTGGTCAAGGCGGAAGATGATCTCGTCCATAGTTTACCTCATGAGAAAATCGGAGTGAGCAGCGAGAAAAAGAGATGTGAAATGGCCTCGGCGCCAAGGCCCAGCCAGCCGTCAAAGAGGCCGAAGGCGAGGCAGAGGATCAGGCCGAGAGAGATATAGCGTTCATAACGCATAACGGAAAAGTAGGCCCTCGGCGGCAGGAATACAAGTAAGAAGCGAGAGCCGTCAAGGGGCGGCACGGGCAGGCAATTAAAAAGCCCCAGCGTGAGGTTGACAAAATGGAAAATATAGAGAAAGTCCAGAGTGTACTGCATCAAAAGAAGGGAAAACTGCGCGGTGGTGGGGGAGAGGATCCGCGAAAACAGAGCGGAAAAAGTCAAATACAGAAAGGCGCCCAAAAAAGAAAGCAAAAAGTTGGCAAGAGGGCCGCAAAAGGCCGTAATCGCCATGTCGCGGCGCGGCTTTTTGAAGTAGCGCGTGTTGATCGGCACGGGCTTTGCCCAGCCAAAGCGGAAGAAAAGCATGCAAAGCGCGCCAATAGGATCGAGGTGCCGCAGGGGGTTGAGCGACAGGCGGCCAAGTGACCTTGCCGTGGGATCCCCAAGACGCCACGCGGCATAGCCGTGAGCGTACTCGTGGACGGTCAACGCAATGAGGACCGCGGGGATCGACAAAAGGATCTGAATGAGATTACCCATAGTTAGGAAAGCCCGGCAGCAGCAAGGATCGCCGAGCGCAGGGGCTCCTTTCCAAGACCGTTGAGTGACGAAAAAGGAATGACGGGGATGTCGGAGTACATACAGGAAAGCTCGTCCGCCGCTTTAGCGATCGCCGTTTTGGAGAGTTTGTCTGCTTTGGAGGCGGCGATGAGGAACGGGATACGGCACTGCATGAGAAAGTCGATCATCGTGCGGTCGTCGGCTGTTGGGCCGATGCGGATATCCACCAGCTGAACGACAAGGCGCAAAAGATCCGGACGGTCGTTCTTAACAAAGTAGCCGTCGGTCAGGGTGCTGAAGCGGCGGCGCTCGGCATCCGAGCGTTTGGCAAAGCCATAGCCGGGGAGATCCACAAAATAAAGCTTTTTGTCAACGTCGTAGAAGTTGATCGTTACCGTCTTCCCGGGCGAGGCACTCACACGGGCCAGGGCCTTACGGCCGAGGAGGGTGTTGATGAGTGAGCTTTTTCCGACGTTGGAGCGCCCGGAAAAGGCGATCTGCGGGCGAATGTCCGCAGGGAACTGTGCAGGGAAGCCCGCGCTGATCTTAAGATCGGTGGCAGAGAAGTTCACAGCCATATCAGTGTACCTTGCCCAATACCGTGATCCCGGCTGGCACCCCAGGGATAGAAAGCGGGATATCCCGACACGGCTCCTTGGCAGAATCGCAAGTGGGGAGCGCTATGGCGGTATCCTCGGGCTTTGCCAGCGCGGTGGCCAGCACGTCGTCCACCGTGTCGCAAAGGACAAAGCGCAGTCCGGCGGCGGCCTCCTTGTCAATCTCGTCAAGGTCGCGCTCATTATCGCGGGGGATCAGCACGGTTTTAACGCCGGCGCGGTAGGCAGCCATGGTCTTTTCTGTGAGACCGCCGATGGGAAGAACGTTTCCGTGGAGCGTGACCTCACCTGTCATGGCGACGTCATGGCGCACGGGGATGCCGGTAAGAGCGCTGACAAGGGCGGTGAACATTGTCACACCGGCCGAGGGACCGTCCTTCGGGATCGCTCCCTCGGGGAAGTGGATGTGGAGATCCTTTTTTGCAGCAAAATCGGCGGGTATGCCCAGCGCTTCGGCGCGGGAACGCACGCAGCTGATCGCAATGCGGGCCGATTCCTTCATCACATCACCGAGCGAGCCGGTGAGCTCCAGCTTACCCGTGCCGTCCATAGGCAGGACCTCAACGCGGAGCAGGTCGCCCCCCGTTTGGGTATAGGCCAGGCCGTTTACGATGCCCACGGCATCCTTTTTGGACTCGGCATCGGGGCGGAACTTGCGCTTACCGAGGAATTCGGAGAGGTTCTTTTCGGTTACGACCACCCGTTTGCAGTCGCCCTCGGCGATCCTGTGCGCGCACTTGCGGAAGAGCGAGGCCAGCTCGCGCTCAAGGTTACGGACGCCGGCTTCGCGCGTGTAGCCGTCGATCATCTCAATAACGGCGCCATCGGTCAGGGAGAGTGTGCGGCGGGAAAGTCCGTGGCGCTTCAGCTGCTTCGGGATCAGGTGGCGGAGAGCGATGTTGAGCTTTTCGGTGCGTGAATAGGGCTTGACCTCAATGATCTCCATACGGTCAATGAGGGCTTCGGGAATTCCCTCGTAATAGTTGGCCGTAGCAATAAAGAGACAATCCGAAAGGTCAAGCGGCATTTCCACAAAATGGTCACGGAAGTATTTGTTCTGCTCGGGGTCCAGCACCTCAAGGAGGGCCGAGGCGGGATCGCCGTGAAGATCGTGCGAGAGCTTGTCGATCTCATCCAAAACGATCACGGGATTTTTGGAGCCCGAGGAAATGAGGGCCGAGGTGATGCGACCGGGCATCGCGCCCACGTAGGTCTTGCGGTGACCGCGCACGTCCGCCTCATCACGGACACCGCCGAGAGAGATACGGGCGTATTTACGGCCAAGCGCTCGGGCAATGCTGGCGGCAATGGAGGTCTTGCCGACACCGGGAGGGCCGACAAGGCAGAGGATCTGATTGCGTACGTCGGGCGCCAGCTTGCGGACAGCCACGTATTCGAGGATCCTCGTCTTGATCTTGTCGAGACCAAAGTGGTCGGCTTCCAGCACCTTTTTGGCGGCGGTAACGTCAAGCTTATCCTTGGTGGTCTTTTCCCACGGAATTTCAAGGCAGGTGTCAAGGTAATTGCGCAGGACAACGCTCTCGGCGGCACCAAAGGGAGTTTTGGCAAGCTTGCCAAGCTCCTTTTTCAGTTTTTCGCGCACCTCGCCCGGCATAGCGGTACGCTCGATCTTCTCGGTATATTCCTCGATCTCGTCGGCGTCCTCGCCCAGCTCCTGCTGAATGGCGCGCATCTGCTCACGGAGGAAAAACTCCTTGTGGTGCTCATCAACCTTTTCACGCACGGTATTGTGGATCTCGGCCTCGCAACTGAGGATGTCCTTTTCCTCTTCGAGAAGCACCAAAAGGCGCTCCATTCTCACAAGGGGATTGATCGACTCCAGCACCGTTTGCTTGTTACGGTAATTGAGAAGCACCGAGGAGGCCACAAAGTCCGAGAGCATCCCCGGATTTTTGATTGCGGTCGCGGCGGCGCGCACCTCATCGGAGAGGGAAGGGTGGATCGGCTGAATCTCGTTAAGAGAATTGATGATCTCCTGCATCATGGCCTCGGCACGAAGCGTCGTAGCGGTGCCGAGAGAAATCTTTTTGCATACAACAGCAGCGCGGTGATAGCCCTCATCCTCAAAAAGCTCGGTGATCTTTGCACGGCAAACGCCTTCAAAAACAGCGGAAAGACCGCCGTCGGGCGTTTTGGAGACCTGCTTAATGGTGCAGACCGTGCCCACGTGGAAAAGATCCTTAGCCGTGGGGGCCTCCACCGAGGCATCGCGCTGGGCGACCAGAAGGACGGCGGAATTGCCGGTGGCGGCCTCTCCGAAGGCTTTGAGGGACAGGGGGCGCGATATGGTCAGATTCATTTGGACGGCAGGAAAGGCCACGGTGCCCCGAAGGGGAATGACGGGCAGATTCATGGCTTCCGCCTTTTCGATAAAGTTGTTCATAGGTTTTCCTTTGCGGTGGTGTTTCGGCGCCTTCACGCACGGCCATGGATCTGTGGGCGAGGGCGCAAAATAAGGCATTATACATTGCATTATAGCACAGATGGAAACAAAAATCTACTGTTTTAATAAAAATATTATAACTTGTGTTCGTCGGCGCCCCTCTTTCAGCCAAAAACTTTTGAAAAATGAGAAAAACCTATTGACAAGCAGCACCCGGCGTGGTATAATACCGAGCGTGTAGGGCCGATGTGCCCGATGTAGTAAGCAGAATTTCCGTTCTCACCTTACCACAGAAGTGCGTAGGGTCAATACATGAGCGCAAGTTGCTTTGCGTTTCTGTGCATACGGAGATTCGTATGCACTTTTTGTTGTTTTGGAGGTAACTTACCATTAGTACCAAGGATTTGCAGATCAACGAAAGCATCCGCTTTAAGGAAGTCCGCCTTGTCGGCGCTGACGGTGAGCAGCTGGGGATCATGTCCTCGCTTTCT